>CAYSOD010000184.1:0-7592 GCA_964432385.1 uncultured Rubrivivax sp. | reverse complement strand
GAGGGGACGGGGGTCGGAGTGGTCATGGTGAATGCGCAGGCTCGGGGGAGGTCTGTCATCGGTGTGTGGGCAGGGCTGCATGGTAGTGGTGCCGCCGCGGTAGGGCACCGTCTCCGCGCCGCCGCCAGAATCGGGGCATCGGGCATCTGTCGCCCTGGAGACCCGCCTTGCAACCCCAACCCCTAAACGAGACCCCGCGGCAAACCATCCGCCGCCACATCCGCACCGTGCCCGACTGGCCCGCCCCGGGGGTGCAGTTCCGTGACATCACGCCGCTGCTGTCCACGCCGCGTGTCTTCAGGGTGCTGATCGACGAATTCGTGCACCGCTACTTCGACGTCCAGCCCGACGCCATCGCCGGGCTGGACGCACGGGGCTTCATCATCGGTTCGGTGCTGGCCTACGAGCTGAACATCGGCTTCGTGCCCATCCGCAAGAAAGGCAAGCTGCCCTTCACCACGGTGCAGGAGTCCTACGAACTCGAGTACGGCAGCGCCACCGTGGAGATGCACACCGACGCCGTCAAGCCCGGCGACCGCGTGGTGCTGATCGATGACCTGATCGCCACCGGCGGCACGATGATGGCCGGCCGGCGGCTGCTGGAGCGTCTGGGCGCCACGGTGATCGAGGGCGCGGCCATCGTGGACCTGCCCGAGCTGGGGGGCTCGGCCCGGCTGCGGGAGAGCGGGCTCGAGCTCTTCACGCTGGTGGACTTCGAGGGGCACTGAGCGGGGCGCTCAGGCGGAGGGTCCCCCAATGCCGCGGCCTAAGCGCTTCACGGGCGGTGCGGTGCGGGTGTTTCCGGCGTCTCAGAAGAGGCGGTAAGCGCTGCCGCCCCTGAAGACCTCGCCGAGCGCGCCAGGTTCCATCCAGCCCACATGGGCACCAGAGCCACGACCACGAAACCCCAGCCCCAGCCTGCGCCAGCCCGAACGGCTTCGCCAAACAGCAGCGGGCCAGCCATGCCGCCGCCAAAGGTGAAGAACTGCGTGGCCCCGGAGATACGGGCGAGGTCCTGCCGGGGCACACGCTGCGCCAACCCGGCAAAGAACACACCATTCCAGCCCATGGCTGTGGCGGCGCAGGCCAAGGCTACAGGTGCCACCACGGCCAGCGGGGCTTCACGCCAACCCAGCACGACGGCCCCCATGGCCACGAAAGCCATCCCCATGGCCAGGCCCAGACCCACCAGCACCCGCCGGGGCTCCACCCAACGGTCGGCGATGAGGCCAAATCCGATGCGCGCCAGTGCGCTGGCCCCCTGCGACAACGCCAGCAGGCCCGCAGAGGCGGCCAGCGACCAGCCAAGGCCCAGGTGCAGCATGGACACCAGGAAGGTCACGAAGACCTGCTGCATGGTGGCAAAGGAAAACGAGGCCAGGCTCATGGCACGCAGCCCTGGGTTGCGCCACACCGTGACCAGCAGCCGCAGCGAGCCGTCGGGCGGGGGCGGCATGCGCGGAGGCTCGAGCCGCTGGACGCTGGGCTGCACGGCCAGCGCCGTGATCACACAGGCCACCCCCAAGGCCACGGCCGTGGCGCGCCAGCCGATGGTGGCCAGCCCCAGCGGCATCAACAGCCCGGCCAGCGCCACCCCAATGGGCACGCCCGTTTGCTTGGTGGAGAAGAACAGGCCCCGCGCGGTGGTGGGCACATGGTGGTTGAGCACCGCCGCCGCCGCCGGGTTGACCAGCCCGTAGCCCATACCGATCAGCGCCGCGGCGGGCAGCAACGTAGCCACCGGCCCCAGGCCGGCAAGCACGGCACCCGCTGCGCAAGACAACAAAGCCCACTGCGTCAGGCGCAGGGCCCCCAGCACCGCAACCCCATGCCCGCTGCGAAGGCCCGACACCATGGCCAGCAAATACCCCACCCCGGCATACAGCCCGATGCGCTCAGGCGCCACCCCGAGCATGGGCGCCACGGCCGGCGCCAACACCGAAGCCGACGCCAGAGCCAGGGTGACGAGCACCTGCACCGTCAAGGTGACGGACAGGGCGAGCCAGGGGTGGGGTTGGGGCATGGTGGGCTCAGACGGCGCCCGGGTCAACGGCGAGGCGGTGATCTGGTCCTTGCGGTTCAACAGGAGCCATGAGGCGTCTACTTGCCGATGCAGAACTTCGAGAAGATCTCGCCCAACAAATCATCCGCCGTGAACGCCCCTGTGATTTCGCCCAGGGCCTGATGGGCCAGGCGCAGCTCCTCGGCCAGCAGGTCCAGCGCTGGCGCGGCTTCGCTCAGGTGGGCTTGGGCCAGGGCGAGGTGCTGCGCGCAGCGTTGCAACGCTTGCACGTGCCGGGCGCGGGCGATGAACACGCCTTCGGGCGCAGCCTGCCAGCCGGCCGTACGCAGGAGAGTTTGACGCAGGGCTTCCAAGCCCTGACCGGTGCGGGCGGACAGGCGCAGCGGGTCTTGCGGGAGGACGGCGCCCGCCGTGATGTCTGCCGTTGCTGCGACGGAACGCCCTTGCGAGTCTGCTGGGGTGGCGAGGACACCCATCTGACCCATCTCGGCAGACACGTCCGCCTTGTTCCACACATGGATCACCAGTACGCCCGGCGGCAGGCTGGCCCCGATCTCCTGCTCGGCCGCGTCGTAGGCGGCGTCTTGGCCGGCACGCGTGAGGTCGTGCAGGAAGAGTACGCAGTCAGCCGCGCGGATGGCGTCCCAGCTGCGGCCTATGCCGATGCGCTCTACTTCATCCGCCGCCTGCTCGTCGCGGCGCAGGCCGGCGGTGTCGGTCACGTGCACCGGCACGCCTTCGATCTGGATGGACTCGCTCACGCGGTCGCGCGTGGTGCCGGGGATGGGGGTGACGATGGCGAGCTCCGCGCCCGCCAGCGCGTTGAGCAGGCTGCTCTTGCCCACGTTCGGCTGGCCGGCGATCACCACACGCAAGCCCTCTCGCAGCAAGGCCCCTTGGCGGGCGGTGGCCAGCAGCGCGTTCAGCGCCGAGCTGATGCCTGACAACTGGCCTGCCGCATCAGCCTGCTGCAGGAAATCGACCTCCTCCTCAGGGAAGTCCAGTGTGGCCTCCACCAGCGTGCGCAGGCGCACGATGCGCTGGGCCAAGCCGTCCACGCGGTGGGAGAACTCGCCAGACAGGGCGCGGCCGGCCGAACGCGCCGCAGCCTCCGTGCCCGCATCGATCAAGTCGGCCACGGCCTCGGCCTGGGCCAGGTCCAGCTTGTCGTTGAGGAACGCTCGTTCGGTGAACTCGCCCGGTGCCGCCAGCCGCGCCCCGGGCAAGGCCTGCAGGCAGCGCGCCAGCAGCAACTGCAGCACCACCGGCCCGCCGTGGGCCTGAAGTTCCAGCACGTCTTCGCCGGTGTAGGAGTGCGGCGCGGGAAAGTGCAGGGCCAAACCTCGATCGATGGGCTGACCCTGGGCGTCCAGGAAGTCCAGCAGCGTGGCCTGTCGTGGCGCCAGTAAGCGCCCGCAAACCTGCTGGATCAGGGGAGCGAGGTCCCGGCCCGAGGCGCGCAAGATGCCCACGGCCCCGCGCCCCGCAGCCGTGGCAATGGCCACGATGGGCGCACCCCGGGCGGCAAGGTCGGTGGCGGCTGACACGGGGCGTTCAGGCGCGGGAGGTGTGTTGTTGCGGGGTTGCGTTCGCCACAGGCCCCGCTGCCGGGCCCTATTTGCCCAGCACCCCCAGCCGCTTGTTGATGAACCACTGCTGCGCGATCGACAGGATGTTGTTCGTCAGCCAGTACAGCACCAGGCCGGCCGGGAAGAAGAAGAACATGAAGGAGAAGGCCAGCGGCATGATCCACATCAGCTTGGCCTGCACCGGGTCCGGCGGCGTGGGGTTCAGCCAGGTCTGCAGCAAGCTGGACGCCGTCATCAGCAGCGGCAGGATGAACCAGGGGTCCTTGACGGCCAGGTCGGTGATCCAGCCGATCCACGGGGCCTGGCGCATCTCCACGCTGGACAGCAGCACCCAGTACAGCGCAATGAAGAACGGCATCTGCGCCACGATGGGCAGGCAGCCACCCAGCGGGTTGACCTTTTCCTCGCGGTAGATGCGCATCATTTCCTGCTGCATCTGCTGCGGCTTGTCTTTGTAGCGCTCGCGCAGCTCCATCACGCGCGGGTTGATGGCCTTCATCTTGGCCATGGACTTGTAGGCGCTGGCGTTGAGCCAGTAGAAGGCCGCCTTCAACAGGAACACCAGGGCCACGATAGCCCAGCCCCAGTTGCCCAGCAGGTCGTAAAGCTTGTCCAGCAGCCAGAACAGGGGCTTGGCCAGCACGGTGAACCAGCCATAGTCCTTCACCAGCTCCAGGCCTGGGGCCAGCGCGGCCAGCTTGTGCTCTTCCTGCGGGCCGGCGAACAGGCGCGACTCGAAGGCTTTGCTCGCCCCTGGCGCCACGTCACCCAGGGGCACCACCATGGCAATCGAGAAATGGTTGTCCGCCACCTTGGCAGTGCGGAACTCTCTTTGCACCTTGTCGGGCAGCAGCCAGGCCGAGGCGAAGTAGTGTTGAACCATCGAGACCCAGCCGTTGTCGGCAGCCTTGTCGTGGCTGGCCTTGCCCTTGTCGATGTCCTTGAAGTCCACCTTGGTGAACTTGCTGGCCTCGGTGTACAGGGCCGGGCCGGTGAATGTGAAGTAGAAGGACGACTCACCCTCGGGCGGGTTGCCGTCGCGGGCAAGCTGCAGGTACAGCTGCGGGTTGACCGGCGCGTTGCCTTCGTTGAACACCTCGTGCTTGACGCCGACCACGTAGTCGCCACGCTTGAAGGTGTAGGTCTTGACCAGGCGCCGGCCGTCGATGGCCGGAGACTCCAGCTTCAACTCGACCTGTGCCGTACCATCGGCCAACGTGCGCTCGCTGGTCAGCACCTTCATCGCGGTCAGGTGGTTGGGCAGTTGCACCCCGGGCTGGTTGGTGATCAGCCCGGTTTGCGCCAGGTACAGGCGCTTGGCGCTCTGGTCGAACAGCAGCACGTTGCGCGAGGTGTCGTTCTGGTCGGTGTGCTTGAGCAATTCCAGCCGCACCAGGCTACCGCCGACGGTGTCGATGGTGGCCTTGACCACATCGGTGGTGATGGTCACCTTCTCAGCGGCCACCACAGGGGCGTTGGGCACTGTGGGCGCTGCAGCAGCGGCGCCGCCCGGTGCGGGAACTCCAGCAGGAGCCGTCTGCGCTGCCGGCGCGGGCAGGGCCGCGGGCAAAGCGGCCGATGCGGCGGGCTGCTGCACTGGTGGCGCCGAAGCCACGTGCTTGGACACGGGCGCGCCGAAGATCGATGGCTGGCCGGTGTGCTTGTTCCAGGCGTCCCACAGCAGAACGAGCGACATCGTGAAGACCACCCACAGCAGGGTGCGGCGCATATCGGTCATGGAGCAGGTTCCTGAACAGACAAAGAGGAAGACTTGGCAGGTTTGACAGCCGGCTCAGCTGCGCGCGCCGCAGAGCGCCCCGTCAAACCCAAGCGGGTAAAGATGGCGGGCGGTTGCACCGGTACCTCATCGCAACCCCCGTCGCACCAAGGATGGCACCGCAAGAGTCGCCCTGCCGCCAGTGTGCCGCCAACCAAGGCACCGTGTGTTTCCAGGGCCGTGAGGGCGTACTGCGAGCAGGTGGGTTCAAACCGGCACGCGTTGCCCAGCCAGGGCTTGAGCAATAAGCGGTAGGCCTTGATCACCGCCACCATCAAGATCCGGGGCAGATTCATGAGGCTCAGGGCCGCCGCTTCAACAAACCCTCTCAGGCCGCGCACGCCGCCTCCGCAGGAATGCGTGCAGCCTTCATGAACAGACGATCCAGCTCTCCGCGAACCGCCTGACGCAGCGGGACGGAAGCAGCCGAAGGGAACTCGCTGACCGCAAAGGGCTGGCGCAACCGCACCAGCCACATCCCATGGGCCAGACCAGACTCCACCCTCTGGGCTGCAGCACGGACCTGCCGCTTGATGAGGTTTCGGGTCACCGCACGCCGGGCGTGCCGCTTGGGCACCACACACCCCATCCACGTTGCCGCAGGGCCCTCAGGACTTCCCTGATGTGGTTTTCCCTGAGGTTCATCCACAGGCTGTGGACAGCTTGGTTCATGACCTGTGGATAAGTCTCGGGAGGCGCCAGCTTTGCGGGCATAGGAGGGCCGCTGGGGTGCCTCCACCAGATGGTGGATGACGAAGTGGGCACTCTTGAAAGCAGGCGGCACGGACAGGAGCCGCTTGAAGTCGGCGGCCTGGACGAGACTGCCGATCATGGGCTGCAGTCGGGTTTCGGTGGTGGAGCGCCCTGCGGTGGCAGCGCGCTCGACGCCTGGACCGAAAGACCCTGGTCTGCAGGCCTGAGCCTGGCGGTCAGACCTGGGACAGCCGCTTGCGGCCCTTGGCACGCCGCGCGTTGATGACGGCACGGCCTCCGCGGGTCTTCATGCGCACCAGGAAGCCGTGCGTGCGAGCGCGGCGGGTCTTGGACGGTTGGTAGGTACGCTTCATGGCCATGATGGACTCGGCACTTCTTAAGGAAAGAGGAGAGGGGCCCGATGAAATTCGGGAAACCCGCGATCATATCCAAAAACCCTTGTCCCTCAAAGACTTGCACCAAGATCCGCGGCTTCACGGGGCATTGACGAAAGCGCCGGGATTGTGGATAACTACGGTCCGAGTCGTCGAAGGAACCTCCTGTCCGGGCGCTCGCGGAGACACTTTTCCACAAGATGACGACCGACCTTTGGACGCTGGGCCGTGAGCGCTTGGCTGCCGAACTGCCAGCGCAGCAGTTCAACACCTGGATACGCCCCCTGCCAGAGCCCCACATCGCGGTGGCTGACGACGGCGCCAGCACGCACGTGGCCTTGCGGGCACCTAACCGATTCATGCTGGACTGGATCCGCAACCAGTACGCCAGTCGCATCGAAACGGTGCTCAGCGAACTGGCGCAGATGCCGGTGCGGTTGGAGCTCAGCTTGGCACCGCGTGAGCCGGCAATGCCGCTGCGTACCTCACGGGTGGCCACCTCGGTGCGGATGCCAACGCAAGGCTCGGGCGCTACGCAGTCAGCGGGCACGCTGGTGGAGAGCGCGCTGTCAGCCATTGAAGGCACCCAGGACGGTGCCGCTTCGCGAGGCTCCTTGCGCGAGCAACCACCGGCACCCGCCTCCACAGCCCACAAGCTCAACACCACACTCACTTTCGACACCCTGGTAGCGGGCCGGGCCAACCAGATGGCACGCACCGCAGCCTTGCATGTGGCCGGTGCGCCCGGGGTCATGTACAACCCACTGTTCATTTACGGCGGCGTGGGCTTGGGCAAGACCCACTTGGTGCATGCCGTGGGCAATGCCTTGCTGGCTGACAAACCGTCGGCGCGCGTGCTGTACCTGCACGCCGAGCAGTTCATCAGCGACGTGGTCAAGAACTATCAGCGCAAGACCTTCGATGAACTGAAGGCCAAGTACCACCAACTCGACCTGTTGCTGATCGACGACGTGCAGTTCTTTGCGGGCAAGGAGCGTACCCAGGAGGAGTTCTTCAACGCCTTCGAAGCCCTGCTGGCCAAGCGCGCCCACATCATCATGACCAGCGACACCTATCCCAAGGGGCTGGCAGACATTGATGAGCGCTTGACCTCA
>CAYSOD010000183.1:0-7592 GCA_964432385.1 uncultured Rubrivivax sp. | reverse complement strand
CTGAAGGCGCCCATCACCGTGCCCGGCGTGGTCTTGTCGCAGCCGGCCAGCAGCACCGCGCCGTCGCAGGGCAGGCTGCGCAGCAACTCTTCCACCTCCATGGCCAGAAAGTTGCGGTACAGCATGGTGGTGGGCTTGACCATCACCTCGCCCAGGCTCATGGCCGGCAGCTCCAGCGGGTAGCCCCCGGCCAGCAACACGCCGCGCTTGACGGCTTCGGCGCGTTCGCGCAGGTGTGCATGGCAGGGCGACAGCTCGCTCCATGTGTTGATCACCGCCACGATGGGCCGGTCCATCACGTCTTCCCGGCGCACGCCCTGTTGTTGCATGCGCTGTCGGTGGGCAAAGCCGCGCATGCCGGCGTCGGCGAACCAGCGGCGCGATCGCAACTCCGCCAGGGTCGTGCGTTGGGGGGATTTCACGGTGGAGGGTGTCAGGGCGTCTTGGGGGAGTCTGAGGGCAGTCCCGGGCCATGCCCGAGCGAGGCGCCGTCGCGGGTGTCACAGCCCGGCTGCAGCTCAGGCCGCAGTGTGCGGCAGCGTTGCGCGCTGCCAATCAGGGCTTGTCTGTAGTGCCAAGATCCGGATCGGGGCACCCGATGCTGGGGCACAATCGTCCGAAGGCAGTATTTCATTGCACGGCTACCGCCCACGCTTGGTACGGGACCGCGAGCGCCGGGGCCGACAAGCTGCAGGGGCCGCCCTTCGGGCTTCCACCGCGACGGGCTCACTCCCGCAGGCCGGTGCGCCGCAGGCCCGTGACTTCACAAGGACCCCTCTTGGACCTCCACGTTCCCATCACCCTGGCCGACGAACTGTCGGACGACGTCATTGCCTCCACGGGCTTGCTGGACCTGTCCAGCGGCGAGATACGTGGCATCAAGTACGAGGATTACGACGTGCAGGCGCGCGGCGTGCCCGTGCATCTGGAGGACTACGAGTTCACCTGCGGCACGCTGAGCAACCGTGGCCGGGATCTGGAGTTCCAAGTGCAGGTCAATCGCGTCACGGGGCAGTACTCGGTCAGCGCCGATGAACTGCTGGAGATCAAGAAGCGCGCCGCCGCGCTGTTTGCGGCGCCCCCCAAGGGCTGAATCCCGGTGAAGCGGCCGGCCGCGCTCTGGCATGGGTGTCAGCGGCTACGGTCGCCCGGGGCCTGGGCGCGACGCGAGGTCCTCCTGAGTCTGGCAGGTTTGGGCGCGGCCTGGGTGCCCTGGGCCGCGCGCGCCTCCGGTCCAGCGGCCACGGTGGCCACGGTGGCGGCAGCGTCGGATCTGAAGTTCGCGCTGGAGGCGATCGCGGCCGATTTCGAGCGCCTCAGCGGCCACCGCCTGCGCCTGGTCTTCGGCTCCTCCGGGCAGTTCTTCACGCAAATCCGGCAGGGTGCGCCCTTTCACCTGTTCATGTCGGCCGATGAGGACTTTGTCTTCCGCCTGGCTGACGAAGGCCGCACGCCGGACCGCGGGCGCCTGTACGGCACGGGCCGGCTGGGCCTGTTCGTGCCGCACGGCTCCCCGCTGCGCGCCGACGGGCAGCTCAAGGACCTGGCGGCCGCCCTGGCCGATGGGCGGCTGCAGCGCCTGGCCATCGCCAACCCCACCCACGCGCCCTATGGCGCTCGGGCCCGCGAGGCCCTGACCCACGTGGGCCTGTGGCCTGCCATCGAGCCGCGCCTGGTGGTGGGCGAGAACATCTCGCAGGCGGCGCAGTTTGCAAGCACGGGCGCAGCGCAGGGGGGGCTCATCGCCTTGTCGCTCGCGCTGGCGCCGGCCCTCGCCGCACGGGGCCGCTTCGACCTCGTCCCGGCGCACTTCCACCAGCCGCTGGCGCAGCGCATGGTGCTGCTCAAGGGGGCGCCGCCGGCGGCTGAAGCCTTCTACGGGTATCTGTCGCAGCCTGCCGCGCTGGAGGTCATGGCGCGCTACGGGTTCACGCCGCCGACCGGAGCGCGCTGATGGACTGGCAGGCGGTCAGGCTGTCGGTGGAACTGGCCGCGGTGACCTGGCTGGTGCTGCTGCCCGCGGGCCTGGCGCTGGGACGGTGGCTGGCCACCACGCGCTTTGCCGGCAAGGCAGCGGTGGAGGCGCTGGTGGTGCTGCCCCTGGTGCTGCCGCCCACGGTGCTGGGCTACTACCTGCTGGTGGGCCTGGGCACGGCCTCCCCCCTGGGGGCCTGGCTGGCGGCGCACTTCGGGGTACAGCTGAGCTTCAGCTTTACCGGTCTGGTGGTGGCCTCCGTCGTGTTCAACATCCCTTTCATGGTGCAGCCCATACAGCGCGCTTTCGAGGCCATCCCGCGCGACCTGGCCGAGGCCGCGGCGGTCAGCGGCCTGTCGTTCTGGCAGACCCTGTGGCGCGTGGAGCTTCCGCTGGCGTGGCCGGGCGTGCTGTCGGCCACCGTGTTGACCTTCGTCCACACCTTGGGCGAGTTCGGTGTGGTGCTGATGATGGGCGGCAACATCCCGGGCGAGACCCGCACGGTGGCCATCGCCATCTACGACCGCGTGCAGGCCTTCGACCTGGCGGGGGCCGATCGCATGGCGCTGCTGCTGGCGGCGGCCTCGCTGGTGGCGGTGGCAGCCTCGTTCTTCGCCTCGGCGCGGCTGGTGGTGCGGCGGTGAGGGTTCAAGCCGCGCCAGAGCCGCTGTTGAAGGCCCAGGCCTTGCAGGTGCAGGTCGAGCAGACCCTGCCCATGGCCCTGTCGGGCAGTTTCGGCTGCGCGGCGGGGGAGTTGCTGGCCCTGGTGGGCCCCTCAGGGGCGGGCAAGACCTCGCTGTTGCGGCTGATGGCCGGGTTGCTCAAGCCGCGCCAGGGGCGTGTCACCGTGGGCGACGAGGTCTGGGTGGACACGGCCACGGGCCAGTGGCGACCACCGCAGCAGCGCCACGTGGGGTTGGTCTTCCAACACTACGCGCTGATGCCGCACCTGGACGCCTGCGACAACGTGGCGCTGTCGTTGCTGCACCTGCCCAAGGCGCAGCGGCAGGCGCAGGCGCGCCGCTGGCTGGACCACGTGGGCCTGGACACCTCGCAGCAGCAGCGCCGCCCCGCTGAGCTCTCGGGGGGTCAGCAGCAGCGCGTGGCCATGGCCCGGGCGCTGGCGCGGCAGCCCCGGCTGCTGCTGCTGGATGAGCCTTTTGCCGCCGTGGACCAGATGACGCGCCAGGGCCTGTACCGGCTGCTGGCCGATCTGCGCCGAGAACTGGCCATCCCCATCGTGCTGGTGACGCACGACCTGCATGAGGCCCGTCTGCTGGCCGACCGCCTGGTGGTGCTGGACCAGGGACGCGTGCTGCAGGAGGGCAGCCCTGCGGCCATCCACCGCGCCCCGCGCAACGCCCGTGTGGCCGATCTGGTGGGCCTGCAGAACCGCTTTGAAGGGGTGTGGCGGGGTCCTTCTTCGCGCGACGGCCTGGGGCTGCTGGCGTGGACCGGACCGCAGGGCCGGACAGCCGCATCAGACTTCCCGCCCGGGAACCGGGCTGTTGTGGGCCATGACTTCACCCAGGCTGCAGATGACGCGGGCGCACCCGAAGCGACCGCACCGACCGATACGACCGATACGACCGTTGGGGCCGCCCCACCGCTGCTGGAGGTGCCCGACAAGCGTCGCTTGTCCGCTGGCCAGGTGGTGAGCTGGGTGATCCCGGGCGAGGCGATCGAGCTGGTGGATCCAGCGGATAGCGCGCCGGGCGACTTCAAGGCCGTGGTCGCGCAGGTGCGGCACCTGGGCGAGATCACGCTGTATGCGGTGGACTTGACCGTGCCGCCGCAGGCGCGGCTGACCCTGACCTTGGCTGGCGCGCGTCAGGCCCTGCGAGAAGCCGGTCAGCCGGTGGCGGTGCGCTTGGACACCCGCATGGTGCACGTGATGCCCGTCCGGCCGGTTTGAGCGACCGAGCGCCCACCCTTTGGGCGACGCCGCACAATCCCGGCATGCTGACCCTGCCCCCCTTCTTCGCGCCTTCGAGTTTCGATGACGCCGATGCCGCGCTGGCGCGCGTGACCGAGATCTACCAGGCCAGCACGGCGCACCTGCGGCAGTGGCTCCAGCGCTTCGTGTCGGGCGAGCAGTTGCCCGGGCGCGTTCGCGCCTTCTACCCGGTGGTGCGGGTGCGCACACAGACCGTGGCGCGCACGGATTCGCGCATCGCCTACGGCTTTGTGGCCGGGGCGGGTACCTTCGAGACCACGCTCACGCGGCCGGACCTGTTCGGCGACTACCTGCGTGAGCAGTTCCGACTGCTGCTGGCGCACCACGGGGCGGCCCTGGAGGTGGGTACGGGCGCGCAGCCCATGCCGGTGCACTTCTCGCTGGGCGAAAACGACCACCTGGAGGGCGAGCTCGGCCCCCAGCGCCGGCAGCAGTTGCGCGACCTCTTCGACCTGCCGGACCTGGCCGCCATGGACGACGGCATCGCCAACGGCACCCACGAGAGCGCGCCTGGCGATGCGCAGCCGCTGTCGCTGTTCACTGCGCCGCGGGTGGACTACTCGCTGCACCGCCTGCGCCACTACACCGGCACCGCGCCGGAGCACTTCCAGCACTTCGTGCTGTTCACCAACTACCAGTTCTACATCGACGAGTTCGTCAAGCTGGGCCGCTCGTTGATGGAGGTGGCGCCAGGGCAGGAGGCCGAGCATGCCGACTTGCCCGATACCGGCTTTGCCGCCTTCGTGGAGCCGGGCAACGTGGTGACGCATCGCCGCGGCGCCGATGGTGCCCCGGTCGCACCGCAGGGCACGCCACCGCCGCGCCTGCCGCAGATGCCGGCCTACCACCTGGTGCGCCCGGACGGCCTGGGCGTGACCATGGTCAACATCGGCGTGGGCCCGGCCAATGCCAAGACCATCACCGACCACATCGCCGTTCTGCGCCCGCACGCCTGGATCATGCTGGGCCACTGCGCGGGCCTGCGCAACACGCAGCAGCTGGGCGACTACGTGCTGGCGCACGGCTATGTGCGCGAGGACCACGTGCTGGACGAGGAGCTGCCCCCCTGGGTGCCCATTCCGGCGCTGGCTGAGATCCAGGTGGCGCTGGAGCGCGCGGTGGCCGAGGTGACGCAGCTGTCGGGTTGGGACTTGAAGCGCGTGCTGCGCACGGGCACCGTGGCTTCCACCGACAACCGCAACTGGGAGCTGCTGCCGCACCCGGGCCCGGAGCGCCGCTTCAGCCAGAGCCGCGCCGTGGCGCTGGACATGGAAAGCGCCACCATCGCAGCCAACGGGTTCCGTTTCCGTGTGCCCTATGGCACCTTGCTGTGCGTGAGCGACAAGCCGCTGCACGGCGAGATCAAGCTGCCGGGCATGGCCAACAGTTTCTACCGCGAGCGCGTGGACCAGCACCTGCGCATCGGCTTGCGCACCGTGGCTCTATTGCGCCATCAGGGCCTGGAGCAGCTGCACAGCCGCAAGCTGCGCAGCTTTGCCGAGGTGGCGTTCAGGTAGGCCGGGGCGGCGGCAGGCCCGCCGGGGTGGCGTCTGGTGGCCGCGCGCAGCGCCGTCGGCTCACCCCACCCGCGACGACACCCGGTTGCGTCCGCCGTGCTTGGACTCGTAGACCGCTTCGTCGGCCAAGTCCATCAGACCCTGCAGCGAGGTTTCTGAACTCGGGCCAGCCCAGGCCAGGCCGATGCTCACGGTGATCTGCAGCGGTCGGCGTCCCTCGCCTTCGGGCACCATGACGGGCGAGGTGCAGGTGGCCAGGCGGATCTTCTCGGCCACCGCGCGGGCGCCCTCCAGGTCGGCCCCGGGTAGCAGGATGCAGAACTCCTCGCCGCCCATGCGTGCGAGCAGGTCAGAGTCTCGGATCTGCATGACCCAGCGCCGCGCCATCACCTTCAGCACCTCGTCGCCCGCGGCGTGGCCATAGGTGTCGTTGACCGACTTGAAGTGGTCCAGGTCCAGCATCAACACGCCCAGCGGGCCCCGTCCGCCCGCCTCGGACAGGTGGGCTGCAAAGCTGTCGAAGCCTCTGCGGTTGGCCACGCCCGTCAGCGGGTCGGTGTGCACGGCGCTCAGCAGGTCCTGGTTGACCTGGGCCAGTTGCTCGCGCCGGCGCCGCTCTTGCCCCACCTCGCGCGACAGGGTGATGGATTCCGTGATGTCGGTGTAGATGGCCACGAAGCGCTGCACCTTCCCCCAGGCATCCACGAAGGGGATGATGGTGGCCATCAGCCAGAAGTGGCTGCCATCCTTGTGCCGATTGCGGAAGGTGCCCTTCCAGACCTTGCCGGCCAGCACGGTCTCCCACAGCACGCGGTAGTAGCCCGGAGGGTGGATGCCGGAGTTGAAGAGGCGGTGGTTCTTGCCCACCAGTTCCGAGGCCTCGTAGCCGCAGGCCACGCAGTAGTTGTTGTTGACCGAGGTGATGATGCCGTCGGGCGTGGATTCGCTGACCAGCATGTGGGCGCTGATCGCCCGCGCCTGGTTGGACATCTCCACCACAGTGAATTCGTAGCGGTGGTAAGCGCGGTACAGCCAGGCCAGCAGGCCGCCCACGACCACAGACGCCAGCAAGGCGGCCACGGCGAAGCTGCGCACGTCGCTGCGGTGGTCCTTGGCCAGCATCTCCAGGTCGCCGATCACCAGCATCGCCACTGGGTGGCGCGGGCTGACCCGAAACGCCACCAGGTAGCGGTTCTGCGGACCGAAGACAAATCGCCCTGAAGCTTGCGGGGCCATCGCCTTGGCCAGCGCCGGCCGCAGGCTGTCATCGTCCTTCAGAAAGCCGTGGTGGGTCACCAGCCTGCGGCCGGTCAGGTCTACCAGCGTCAGTTCGGTGAACTCGTCCTGGTCCACGCGCGTCCAGAGGTTCTCGAACAGCGACAAGTTCACCACCGCCACCAAGCGGTAGCTGCGGTTGGCCAGCGTCAGCGTCTTGCTGGCGAGCCAGGCGCTGGAGGGGCGCTGAATCGTCGGGCGGGGCTCGTTCAGGTCGCGTCCGAGGGCCACTGGGCTGTAGCGGATGCCGCCGGGGGAGTTGAGGCCGGCGCCCTCGCTCAGCACGCCAGGCTCCACGACCACGCCCACGTTGTCAGGTGATGAACTGGCCAGCACACGGCCGCCATCGTCCAGCAGTGAGATGCTGCGCAGGATGCGGTCGTCCAGGATCAGGTCGCGCAGGGCCGTGGAAGACAGCCGCCCGTCGACCAGGGCCTGCGGGTCGGTGATGGTGGCCAGGGTGTCCAGCCGGGCTGCCACGGTGTCCAGCGTGCGCGATGCGTGCTCTTCCAGGATCAGCGCGTCAGACTGGATACGGGCTTCCAGGTTGACCCGGTCATTGGCCTTGACGAAGTACAGGCTGACCGCCCAGGCCGTCCAGATCAGCGCCAAAGCGCCGGCCAGCAGGCCCAGAAAGGTCAGACGTGTGCGCCGCGGGTCGACCTTGAGCTCGAGCGGGCTGGGCATGAGGTCCGGGTTCCTGCGTCGGGCCTTGAGCTTGCGCGCTGTGTGCGGGAGACCGGCGCTTCGTCAGGTACGCGCCTGCAGCGCACTCCAGACCCGCTCGCTCGTCAGCGGCATTTGCAAGCCTTAAGCTTAGCCTGGTAGAGCGCTACGTTCGGGACGTAGAGGCCGGAGGTTCGAATCC
>CAYSOD010000182.1:0-7639 GCA_964432385.1 uncultured Rubrivivax sp. | reverse complement strand
CTCATAGGGCCTGGCGCACCGGCATGAAAGAAAGCTCAAGCGGTCTGAAACGGGGTTGATTCACTGGCTCATCTCTTGAGCTACTTCCTGCAGACACTGGCACTGCCGGGGACGTCCTGGTGCCTGCCGAGGTTCTTGCCATGTCGCAGATTGCCCTTCCGCTCGAGGCCTCCCCTGAGGCCCTGTCGCCCACGCTGAATTCCGCCACGTGCGAGTCTTCGCCGCAGGGCAACTTGTTGGCCTTGCGTGGCGCAGCGTCGGTTCTTCGCGAACAGGTGCCTGGGGTGGCGCTGCCCACGGGCTTCGAGCCCGAAGGTTTTCGCATTGGTTGGGAGCACGCCCGTTACCTCACCACCCCGCCCGCCGACCACCTCCACGCCGGCCACCCGGTGCGCCAGGGTTGGGAGGCCGGGCGCGTTGCCTTTGCCGGCCGCACGCTGGGGGCCACCCGTGCGGCCCGCCTGTGGCTGGCCCTGCGTCTGCAGGCCTGGCTGCGCGGCCGGACCTTCGACGAACTGTGGGTGACGCCGCGCTTCGTGGCACGGATCGACGCGGACTTCTGCCCGGTCACCCAGGTGAGGCTGACGCACACCCCGACTGGCGCCGAGAGCATGACCGATGCGGTGGTGATGCCGCTTCATGAGGGCGCAGGCTGTGTGGCCGGCAATCTGGCGGTGGTGAGCCGGCTGGTGGCGCAGGCGCGGGCTTTGCTGAGCCACCAGGAGATGGAGGAGATCGTGCGCCGTCTGGAGTTGGCCGCCGGGGCTTCCGCCGGCGGCACGGTGCATGGCGATGCAAGAGGCCGCCCCCCCTTTGCTGGCGCGGCAGGGCACAGTGCGGTTCCGCCAGCAGCGCTCGACACCGTGGCCGGTCTCGATCTGGTGGCCTGGCGCCGCCTGGCCGCCTTGACCAGCCTGACCTCGCCCCAGTCCCACGACCAGGCCGCTGCGCAGCCGCTGCACGTGTTGCCGCCCCCCCGGGTGCGCTTGCTCAACCCGGTGCAGGGGTTGCAAGCTGTGCTGACGCTGGTCTTCACCGGGCCTGGCTACGCGCGCCAACTCACGGACCTGGGCGCCCTCATGCCCCACGCCCAGGCCCGGCGGGCCTACTTCCTGTTCATGAACGCGATGCTCGCGCGCCGGTTGTCGGCTCGCGGCGCGGTGCCGCCTTCGCTGGTGCGCCATGCCCTGGAGCAGGCCTGGAGCCACCCATGGGTGCAGCAACGCTGGCTGGGCTTCGCTCAGGTGATCACGCCTGCGCAGGCCGAGCGGGTGCTGCGCCTGCTGGCGCAGCGAAGCGCGGTCCATGCGGTCAGCGCAGGTACTGCAGGCACTGCGGCGTTCAGCGATGGCGCGCGGCGCATGGCCTGGCGGTGGATGGACGCATCAGAGGCCACCGACGGCTGGACCCTGGAGCTCCCGGCGGGCGCGACTGGCGCTGCCACCACGCCCCTGCTCAGCCCGGAAGCAGACGCGCCTGCGCGGGGTCCAGCCCGACCGCGACCGCTGCGCCGCTCGGCAGGCGAGCCTGCCCCGCGCGGTGGGGCTGGTCAGCCCACAGGGTCACGGGTGCCTGGTCGCCGGCCCGTACACGGTAACGTGTGAACTCACCCAGAAACTCGCTGGCCTCCACCACGCCAGGCAGCCAGCCGCATGCCGGGTCACGCGGGGCGTCAGGGGCTTGGACGCGCAGCGTGTGCGGGCGGCAGCCCAGTTGCGCCGGTGCGCCGGTGGCCGTGCCGACCGGCAGAGCGCCCAGGGCGGGCAGGCGCAGTCGGGCCTGCTTTGCTGGTGGGCCCAGGGTGTCTGCCGCCAGCGCCACGGTGATACCGGCCGCATCGGCTTCCACCACCGTCACTGGCAACAGGTTCATCGTGCCCACGAAGGCGGCCACGAAGGTGTTGACCGGTTCGTCGTACAGCGCCATCGGCGTGCCCACCTGTTGCAGTACGCCCTGGTCCAGCACGGCCATGCGGTCGGCCGTGGTCATGGCCTCTTCCTGGTCGTGGGTGACGAAGATGGTCGTCAAGCCCAGCCGGCGCTGCATGGCCAGCAGCTCCTGGCGCATTTGCACGCGCAGCGACTTGTCCAGGTTGGACAAGGGCTCGTCCAGCAACAGCACCTGCGGCTCGATCACCAGCGTGCGGGCCAGCGCCACACGCTGCTGCTGCCCGCCCGAGAGCTGATTGGGCATGCGCTCGCCGTAGGCGGCCAGGTCCACCAACACCAGGGCCTCGTCCACGCGGCGGCGGATCTCTGGGGCGGCTACACGCCGCTCCACCAGGCCGAAGGCTACGTTATCGCGCACGCTCAAGTGTGGCCATAGGGCGTAGTTCTGGAACACCATGCCGACTTGGCGCTGCCAGGGCTCCAGCGCGCTGATGTCGCGCCCGTCGATCAGCAACTGCCCGCGCTGATGCCGCGCAAAGCCGGCAATTGCCCGCAGCAGGGTGCTCTTGCCCGAGCCCGAGGGCCCCAGCAAGGCGAAGAACTCGCCCGGCGCAATGTCCAGGCTCACGCCCTTGAGCACCTCGGTGGTGCCGTAGGCGAGATGCAGGTCGCGGCATTGGACGCCGACGCTCTTGATCATGGGGGAGATTCCTTTGCCATCGCCGACTGGCGCACGCGCCCGTCAGCCCGCGCCACGATGTGGTGCGACCACCAGGTGCCCAGGGCCACCACGGCAATGGCCAGCACGCCCAGGGCGGCGCCCGGGCCCCGGCCTGCCACGCTTTGCATGTAGAGGTAGATGCCGTAGCTCATGGGGGCCTGCGAATCGGCCGACACGAGCAGCAGCGTGGCCGACAGTTCCACCGCCGCGGTGATGAAGCTGGTGACGAAGCCGGCCAGGATGCCGCCCGTCATCAGCGGTACCACCACGCGGCGGATGGTGCGCGCCTTGTCGGCGCCCAGGCTCTCGGCCGCTTCTTCCAGCGACACATGCAACTGCTGCAGCGCCGCCACGCACGAGCGCAGCGCATACGGCAGGCGGCGCACCGCGTAGGCGATCATGATCAGCACCCAGGTGCTGGTCAGCAGCACCTCGGTGCCGGGGATCGTCATGCCTTTGAACAGGCGCAGGTAGCCGATGGCCAGCACGATGCCCGGCACCGCCAGCGAGGCGGTGGCCACCCAGTCCAGCCACTGCCGGGCGGGCAGGTTGGTGCGCAGCATCAGGTAGGCCACGGTCACGCCGATCACCACGTCCAGCGCGGCGGCCAGCCCGCAGTACACGAGGGTGTTGCGGATCATGCCGCTGGAGTCCCCGAACACCGTCGCGTAGTGCTGCAGCGTGTAGGCGTCCGGCAGGGGCGAGAAGCTCCAGACCTGGGCGAAGGACAGCAGCAGCACGCCCACGTGCGGCGACAGCGTGACCAGCAACACCACGACGATCCAACCCCAGGCCGCGAACGCCCCCATCGGCGACAGCTTGCGCTGCTGCAGCGCCGAGCCTCCCTTGACCACGCTGGAGAAGTCCCGCCCCTTCAAGGCCCGCGCCGACAGCGCCATGGCGGCGATGGAAAAGCCGATGAGGATGACGCTGATCACGTAGCCCAGAGGGTCTTCCAGGCCCACCTGGGTGATGCGCAGGTAGGCCTGAGGCGCCAGCAGGTTGGTCTGCCCCATCACCAGCGGCGTGCCCAGGTCGTCGAACACCTTGACGAACACCAGCGAGGCCCCAGCCACGAAGCCCGGCAGCGCCAGCGGAAAGATCACGCGCCAGAACAGACGCCAGCCGCGGCAGCCCAGGTTCAGCGCCGCTTCCTCCATGGCGCCGTCGATGTTGCGCAGCGCCACCGTCAGGTTCATCAAGATGAAGGGGAAGTAGTGGATCGCCTCCACGAAGATCAGCCCGGTCAGCCCCTCCATGATCGGCAGCGTGAAGCCGAAGGCGTCGTTCAGCAGCAGGTTGACCGTGCCCGATCGACCGAAGATCAGCTGCAAGGCCACCGCGCCGACGAAGGGCGGCATGATGAGCGGCAGCACCCCCAGCGTCTGGATGACGATGGCGCCGCGAAAGCGAAAGCGCACCGTGAAGTAGGCCAGCGGCACCGCGATCAGCGCGGCAAACAGCGCCGACATCAGCGCCACAAAGAGGCTGTTGAAGAAGGCCTCGCGCATCAAGCCCTGGCCGAAGAAGGCCGCGAAGTGGCCCACCGTGGGGCTGCCATCGGCCTCCACGAAGGCGGCGTAAAACACGCGCGCCACCGGCAGCACCAGAAACACCAGCAGAAAGGCCGCTACAGCGACGGCGGCCAGCCAGGTGCCGGGGCGGATGCGCGTGCGCGCGCTGACGGTCGGGCCGGCGCTGGCTCCGGCGCCCTGGCGGGTGCTCACCCCGGTCTTACCTCAACAGCCCCAGCGCCTGTTCCGCTAGTCCCTTGGCCTTGGCGTAGTTATCCTTGGCCGTGCTGTTCCAGCGGTCTTCCAGCCCGGTGACCTGCTTGTTCACGGCCGCGTCCTTCTTGTTGGCGGCAAACAGCGCGAGGAAGTCCTTGTCACCGGCCATGCGCGGGCCCACGGCAGGCGAGTAGGCGATGTCGCGTGCTTGCTTCAGCAGCGCGGCGGCCGGGGCGTTGGGCTTTTTCGCCAGCGCGGCTTCCGCTTGATGGATGGCCTTGGTGGCGGCTTGCAGGTCTTTCAGGCGGAAGGTGATGGTCTGGTCGAACATCGCCGACACCACGTTGTAGCGCGCCTCCGACAGGTCGGAATCGAACTGCACTTTGGCCCGCTTGGCGATCTCGAAGGGGTTGGGATAGCCCGCGGGTGTCTTGCCGCCCATCTGTTCGGGCGGCAGGATGGGCAGGCGTGAGATGCTCTTGTCGTACAGCAGTTGCTGGCCTTCCAGGGATACGGTGTAGGCGATGAACTTGCGCGCCTCGGCGGCGTTCTTGGCCCCCGTGACCAGCGCGATGTTGGCCGGCACCACGGCGGTGACGTCGGGGTAATGGAACTCCACGGGGAAGCCCGAGTACTTGCCGGCCAGCCCGAAGAAGTCGATTACCAGGCCGATGCCGAACTGCCCGCTGTTCACGCCGTCGGGTACGCCAAAGCTGCGCTCGGTGATGGCTGCGCAGTTACCGGCGATCTGCAGGATCTGTGACCAGCCCTTGTCCCATCCTTCGCCTTGCAGGATGGTCTCCACCGTCAGGTGCGTGGTGCCCGAGCGCGACGGCGAGCTCATCGCCAGGTGGCTGAAGTAGGCCGGCTTGACCAGGTCAGCCCACTGCCGTGCTGGCGGCAGCTTGTTGGCGGCCAGGTAGCGGGTGTTGGACATCAGTCCGTAGCCGGCCAGGGCCTGCCCCAGGTACAGGCCCTGGGGATCGTTGATGGGGTAGCTGCCCACCTTGGCGGGTGCCGCCTTGTTAGCGAGATCGGCAATGTTCTCCAGCTGCTTGAGGCCCGCCATCACCTCGAAGGCGTCGGGTGCCGAGGCCCAGAACACGTCGGGCTTCTGGCCAGCGGGCAGCTCGCGGATGTACGCCATGCCCTGCACCGTGTTCTTGTTCAGGATCTCGATCTTGATGCCGGGGTTGGCCTTCTCGAAGGCGCTCTTGTAGGCCTGGGTCAGTTCCTTCGGAAACGAGGTGACCACGGTCACGGTGCCGGCTTGTGCGGCACTGGCCAGGCAAGCGGCGGCCGCCCAGGCCGTGGCAAGCCGCGTGACCAGGCGTCGGCGCATCGGTGGGTGCTTGGGCGGTGAGGCCGCGAAGGACTGCAGGCCTAGGTCACGCAGAGCGGCAAGGTAGAGGGGCGCAGGGTTGATCATGGCGGGCGTGCCGGCGGCGCAAGCGCAGCGGCCGGTTTGTGAGCGGTGGCAGGAGGCCATGACCATAGCCCGAATGCCGTCACTCGGGCATCAGGGCTTGTCAGGGGGCGGGCCGCGCAGCCCAGGGGTCGGCCGCTACTCCCGGGTGACCGTGCCGCTGCCCGTCGTGGTGACCACCACGTCGCGCGCTGGGCCGCGGTAGCGCACGTCGCCGCTGCCGGCCACGGAGGCGCGCAGACGCTGGCGCGCATTCACCCGCGCATCGCCGCTGCCCGCCACGCTCACCCGCACGTCCTCGGCTTCAAGCTCGCCCAGCCAGGCATCCCCGCTGCCCGCTACGCTGACAGTGAGGTTCTGCGCCGCGCCGCGCACCCGCACATCTCCGCTCCCCGCCACCTGCACGTCGATGCGGTGGGCGGTCACGCCCTCGACGCCCAGCTCACCCGACCCGGCCATGGCCAGGCGCAGCGCGGGCTGGTTGGACAGGCGGGCCTGCAGCGTGCCCGACCCCGCGACCGACAGCGCCTGGAACTGGGGGCTTTGCACCTGCACCGTCGCATCGGACGCCTTGCTGAACCAGCTTTGCCGTGAGCGGATGACCAGCGTGGGTACGCCGTCGCGCGTTTCGACCACGGTTTCCACCAGGGCCACGGCCCGGTCAGAGCCGCTGACCTGGACCTGTGTGCTGTCGGCGCGGGCCACCTTGACCGTCATGGACCCCTCCAGCGCCACCGCCTGGAAGCCTGAGACGCCCCGCACCTGCTCGGCCGCCCAGGCTGCTGACGGGAGCGCGAGGCCGGTACCCAGTACGACGGTAAGGCTGATGACGGCGGTGATGGCGGTGGCCACCATGCGGGAAGTGACGCGTTTGGTGAAGTCGTTGCACCACCCGGAAGGAGGCAAGTGGATCAAGCGCGGTGGTGTCATGACAGCTCCTTCAAGTGAGGCGCAGTCGCCGACCGAAGGCCACTGCATGCAATTCAGTGTGGCCGGGATGAGCCCCGCTGTGCCAGAGCCGTGTGACCGTTGGTGCATAGCGCCTGATCAACTGCACTTGGGTGCGACTGGCGGCGCCAAGGCATGATGCAGGCCCTGCAGACCACGCGTTCAGACCGCCCATGACCTCCGCTACGACAACCCCGAACGCGGCTCGCCCCTTCCAAGGCACCGACCTCAGCGCCGCCGACCTCAACCGCCGCGGCGAGGGGCGCCTGCCTGGGCACCTGGGCATCGTCGTGGAGTCGGTCTCACCTGCCGAGGTGCGCATGCACCTGCCCGTGGTACCGCACCTGCTGGCGCCCAACGGCTTTCTGCACGCCGGCGCGCTGGTGACACTCGCCGACACCGCCGCCGGCTACGGCTGCGTGGCGAACTTGCCGGCCGGGGCCAACGGCTTCACCACCATCGAGCTGAAGTCCAACCACCTGGCCACTGCGCTGGACGGCCATGTGGACTGCATCGCGCGCCCTGCCCATGTGGGCCGCACCACGCAGGTGTGGGACGCCACCGTCACCCACCGCGAGAGCGGCCGCACACTGGTGCTGTTCCGCTGCACGCAGATGGTGCTGTATCCGAAGGGGTGAGGTTCTGATCACGCTACGTGGCTGGCACGCGCTTGGCTCTCGTTACCTTGCAAATCGAACATGCCGTGTTCAATTTGCAAGGTTGACTGAGGCGCCGAGGCAGGGTGTGACCCCGGTGGTTACGGCGCTTCGGCGGTCAGCAACCGCTCCTTGATCTCCCGCTTCAGGATCTTGCCGTAGCCGGACTTCGGCAGCTCGGCCCAGAAGTGCCAGCGGTGGGGCCAGCGGTAGCGGGCGCTGCGGCCTTCCAGGTGGGCCAGCAGCTTGGCCTCGTCCAGGGCCTCGAA
>CAYSOD010000181.1:5954-7653 GCA_964432385.1 uncultured Rubrivivax sp. | reverse complement strand
GACGCCGCGGCGATGCCCTTTCCGAGGGAGGACACCACGCCGCCGGTGACGAAGACGAACTTGGTCATTCTGGGTGGCAGGCCGGGGAGCGGAGCACGCTTCGGAGACTGCCCAGTGGGAAAGCCAAAGTATACCGGCCGGGGGTCGGCTCAGGGCCCCTGCGGCACCCTGGCGAGCGCGTCTGCAGGCGACTCGGCCAGGCGCTTCGTGCAGTGTCTCGGAAGGTCGCCGGGTCAACGCCGTGCCTGCACCTCCAAGCCGTCAGCCAGCCTGCAAGGTTCAGGCGCTACGATGCTGCGGCTTGCACCAGGTGCCTGCCGCTGCGCTCGCGGCGGTGGGTTCAACGGGAAGCCGGTGGGTGAGGCGCCCTGGCATGGACAACCATGCGTATGGGCCCTGACGATTCCGGCGCTGCCCCCGCAACGGTCAGCGAGGAGCGCGCGACATTGCAGCCACTGGGCCCTCTCAAGGCCTGGGAAGGCGTCGCTCGCTTCGGGTCTCCCGCGAGGAAGATCCGGCACTCGCAAGCCCGGATACCGGCCTGATGCACGGGTGGCTGACGTCGCGGAGGGCGGTGTCTGGCGTGAGACGTGCTGTGTGGAGATGCAGAGTCCTCTGAGGCTCTGCGGCCGTGCAGTCGAAAGCGCCGGTACGACCCACTTTCGCGACTTCGGCCAGGTGTCTACCTGGGCTGCACGGGGTGTGCGGCTGGAGTGTCTCGCGATGAATCGTCTTTCTCCTTTCACTTGTGCGATGAGTGCGCAGAGCGCTGAGGTGCAGCGCTGGCCGTCGACGGCCTGGCAACATCTGCGGCGCAGATTCGGACTGTCCTGCAGTGCGGGACTGACCCCGACCGCCATGCCTTCATGGGTCTTGTGCGCTGCCTCGGCCGCCCTGGGCGCGGGCTTTGGTGCGTCGGCGCATGCCCAATCGACCGCGCTGGGGCTGGCCTCATTGGGACGTGCCGACACCCGGCTCGTCATTACCGGCAGCCGGATGCCCATGACGCAGGACCTGATGGCTGCCGACGTGGTGGTGATCGACCGCGCCGACATCGAGGCTTCCACCGCCGATTCGCTGGCCGACCTGCTGCGGCGCGAGGCCGGCGTGCAGTTGTCTCGAAACGGCGGGCCCGGCCAGAGCACGGGGGCCTTGCTGCGCGGCGCCGCGGCCGTGAACACCATCGTGCTCGTGGACGGCGTGCGCATCGGCTCGGCCACACTGGGCTTTGCGCAGATCGACGGGCTGAGTCTTGCGCAGGTTGAGCGTATCGAGGTGCTGCGAGGGCCGGCCTCCAGTCTCTACGGGGCAGATGCCGTGGGCGGTGTGGTGCAGGTCTTCACCCGCCAGGCACCGCAGCGGCCGGGTCTGGAGGCTGCGCTGGCCGCGGGAGGGTACGGGAGTCGGGACGCCTCGATCACCATGGGCGGCCGCACGGGGCCCTGGGACCTGACCGCCACGGCGGGACAGGAGCGCAGCCGTGGCGTCTCGGCGATCCGTCCCGGCGACCGCTTCGGCAACTACCACCCCGACGCCGACGGGTATGTGTTGGACACCGCGCAGGCCCGGGTGGGGCTCGTCCCGGTGGCGGGCCACCGCATCGGCTTGAGCCTCATGCGTTCGCGCCTGAATGCCCAGTACGATGGCAGCGAGTACCTGCCGCCGACCTACGCCGCCGATAACAGCGGCGACTTCCGCA
>CAYSOD010000181.1:0-5854 GCA_964432385.1 uncultured Rubrivivax sp. | reverse complement strand
GGCAGCGAGTACCTGCCGCCGACCTACGCCGCCGATAACAGCGGCGACTTCCGCAACCGCCTGGCCACTGATGTTGCGGCGCTGGACTGGCAGGGGCCGCTGGCCCCCGGCATCACAGCTTCGGCGCGCGCCTCGCACAGCGTGGACGATCTGCGCACCGGCGGCCAGGTGATCGACCGGTTTCGCACCGTGCGGCAGCAGCAGTCGCTGCAGGTGAACCACCGCCTGGGCGCCGCACTGGACGCCACCGTAGCGCTGGAGCGGCTGGACGAGTCAGCCCAGGCCAGCGGCTTTTCATCGGATCCGCAGCGCCGCAACACGGCCCTGGTCCTGGCCTTGGCAGGACGCCAGGCAGGCTGGTCCTGGCAGGGCGATCTGCGGCGTGACGATCCCTCTGACGTGGGCCCGGTGAGCACGGGGCGTGTTGGGCTCTCCAGGGGCCTGGGCAGTGGCTGGCGTCTGCGCGCCCTGGCAGGCACCACCTTCCGTGTGCCCAGCTTCAACGACCTGTACTACCCCGGCTATGGCGTGGTCACCTTGCGGCCGGAGCGCGGGCGCAGCGCGGAGGCGGGCCTGGACTGGCGTGGGGCTGCCTCGAGTGCATCGCTCACCGTCTATCGCAACGCGGTGCGCGACCTGATTGGCTACGAGGCCGATGCCCGGCTGTGTCCGCCCGATCCGGCCTACGCCTACGGCTGCGCCCGCAACATCGCCCGGGCCACCCTGCAAGGCGCCTCTCTGGCCGGGCAGCACCAGATGGGCCGTTTGGGGCTCAAGGCACAGCTGGAGTTCGTCGACGCCAAGGACCAGGGCACCGGCCAGCGCCTGAACCGCCGCGCCGCTCACCAATCGCACTGGAGCGCCGATTGGCGGCAGGGCGACTGGACCTGGGGCGCTCATCTGCTGCACCTGGGCGCCCGACCTGACGGCGGCGTGATGCTGGCGGCCGAGACCACGCTGGACCTCTCGGCGCAATGGCGGATGAACCGCCACTGGACGCTGCAGACCAAGCTGGTCAACGCCACGGACCGAGATCTGCAGCCGGTGCGCGATTACCAAGGCCTGGGCCGGCAGGCCTGGCTGGTGCTGAAGCATGCGGGTTCGTTCTGACAATGCGGCACTGACCAGGCGCACGGCCCCGGGTCTGGTTCTGCGGGGCGTGTTGAGGTTTGCGCCCGGGCTGGCGATGTTGGGGGCGTCTTGGGCTGTCCTCGCCCAAGCGATCACCGTGCGCGACGACCGCGCCGTGGAGCACCGCTTCGCATCGCCTCCTCAGCGCGTGGTCACCCTGCTGCCCAGCCTGACCGAGGCGGTCTGTGCGGTGGACGCCTGCGACCGGCTGGTGGGGACCGACCGCTACTCCAACTGGCCCGCCCGCGTGGTGGCTTTGCCCAAGCTGGGGGGCCTGGACGACGCGGTGGTGGAGCGCATCGTGGCCCTGCGGCCCGAGGTGGTGCTGGCAGCGTCTTCCACCCGCGCCGTGGCGCGGCTGGAGTCGCTCGGACTGAAGGTGCTGCGCTTCGACTCGGATACCCACGAGCAGGTGCGCGCCACGCTGCAGCGCCTGGGGCAACTGTTCGGCACGCCGCAGGCCGCGCAACAGGCCTGGCAGTCTATGGACGCCGACATCGCCCGGGCGGCCGAGCTGGTGCCCGCGGCGCTGCGTGGACGGCGGGTCTATTTCGAGGCCGATGCCACGCCCTACGCTGCGGGCGAAGCTTCCTTTGTGGGGCAGACCCTGCAGCGCCTGCATCTGCGCAATATCGCCCCAGCGGCGCTGGGGCCCTTTCCTCGCCTGAGCCCGGAGTTCGTGGTCCAGGCCCAGCCCGAGTTGATCTTGGCCTCGCGCCGCAACGCCGCGCAGATGGCGGGGCGGCCCGGCTGGTCTCGCATCCCCGCGCTGCGCGACGGGCAGGTCTGTGCTTTCGACGAGCCAACCTACGAGTTGCTCATCCGTCCCGGCCCGCGCATGGGTGAGGCGGCGCGGGCCATGGCCGAGTGCCTGGCCTCGTTGCCGTCGGCGCCACGTGCTGCCACCACCCCTCCCGCAAGCCGTTGAGCCTGCCCATGCCCGAGTCTGAACGCCGTCACCGCCGCCTCGGGTTCGTCATCCTGATGCTGACGTGGGCCCTGCTGCTGGGTGCGGGCCTGGCTGCCGGCAGTGAGGGTCTGGTCTGGCCACGGGGGCTGGGGGCTGACGAGGCCTTGCGCACCATCGTGTTCGAGATCCGCCTGCCGCGAACCGTGGGGGCAGGTCTGGTGGGTGCCTTGCTGGGCCTGGCGGGGGCCATCGCGCAGGGTCTGTTCCGCAACCCCCTGGCCGACCCCTATCTGCTGGGCACGGCGGCAGGTTCTTCCGTGGCGGTGGTGGCGGTGCTGGCCGCGGGGTCGGCCTTGTCCGCGGGCGTCACAGGGGGGGCCGTGCAGGCCAGCGCCTGGATGCGCGCGCTGGCTGAGGTGGGCATCGTGGCAGCCGCCTTTGCCGGTGCCATGCTGGGCATGGGCTTGACCCTGTCCCTGGCTCGCGGAGCCCGGCACACGCCCAGACTCTTGCTCGCCGGCGTGGTGGTGGGGGTCATGTTGATGGCCGTGGGCGACCTGCTGACCTCGGCCTTTCCGGAGGCCTTGCGGGCGCGCCAGGGGTTCTTGCTGGGCAGCACGGCCTACCTGGGTTGGGGCAGCGTGGCATGGCTGGCCACGGGGTTGCTGATCGCGCTGCCCGTGGCGTGGCGCGTGGCGCGGGTGCTGGACGCCCTGGCGCTGGGCGAGGATGGCGCTGCCAGTCTGGGACTGGACCTGGGTCGACTGCGCCTGGTGCTGCTGGGCCTGCTGGCCCTGGCCACCGGCCTGGCCGTGTCGCAGGCTGGTCTGGTGGCTTTTGTCGGGCTGGTGGCGCCGCACATCGTGCGGCGCAGCGTCACGGCCTCGCACGGCGTGCTGCTGGGGGCCAGCGCGGCCACGGGCGGGGTGTTGTTGTTGGCGGCCGACCTGGCGGCACGCAGCGTGACCGCGCCCCAGGAGCTGCCAGTGGGCGTGCTCACGGCGGTGATGGGAGGCGGCTACCTTTTGCGCCTGTTGCAGCGCCAGGAGAGTCGCTCGTGATCGAGGCCCGCGGCTTGCAGGTCCGGCTGGGCAGTCGCCCGGTGCTGCTCGGGGTTGACGCCATCTTCCAGACTGGCTGGACGGCCGTGGTCGGTCCCAACGGCGCAGGCAAGTCCACCCTGCTGCGCGCGCTGGCGGGCCTGCTGCCGGCTGACGAGGGTGGCGTGCGTCTGTACGGGCGCACCCTGGCCGAGTGGCCGTTGCGCGAGCGCGGCCAGCGCATCGCCTGGATGGCGCAAGCCACGGAGTCGGTCTCGGATCTGAGCGCGCGCGATGTCGTGATGCTCGGGCGCATCCCGCACCTCGGCCTGGTGGGCGATCCCGGGCCGCAGGATGAAGCGGCCGTCGATGCCGCCATGCAGGCCACGGAGTGCTCCGCGTGGTCGCACCGCAGGCTCTCGGAGTTGAGCGGCGGGGAGCGCCAGCGCGTGCTGCTGGCGCGAGCGTTGGCTGTGCAAGCTCCCGTGCTGCTGCTGGACGAGCCCACGGCCCACCTGGACCCGCCGCATCAGGTGGCCTTGGTGCGCCTGTTCCGGGCCTTGGGGCGTCAACGGGTGGTGGTCAGCGTGTTGCACGACCTGAACCTGGCCCTGCAGGCCGACCGCCTGCTGGTGCTGCGCGAAGGGGCTGCGGTGGCAATGGGTGGGGCGGGTGACGCCTTGTTGCACCAGGCGCTGGAGTCCGTGTTCGACGGCGCCGTCCAGGTGCAGTCGGCGGGCGGCCGCTGGATTGCCGTGCCGCAGGTGAGCTGAGGCGGCGACCGCGCTGTCGCAGGAGACTATCGAACATGCAAGCCCGACGGGCTTGGCGTGGCCGCTTCTGCGGCCCGCATCGGCTCAGTTGTGAAAGTGACAGGCCACCCAGTGGCCGTCTGCCGCCTGCTCCAGCTGGGGCTTTTCAGTGCTGCAGCGGGGGTGCTGCGCCTTCGGGCAGCGGGTGTGGAAGTGGCAGCCCGCGGGGGGGTTGATGGGGCTGGGCACGTCGCCTTGCAGCATGATGCGCTTGCGCTTGATGGTCGGGTCTGGAATAGGCACGGCCGACAGCAGGGCTTCCGTATACGGGTGCCGGGGCGTGATGTACAGGTCACGTGCAGGCGCGATCTCGACGATGCGGCCCAGGTACATCACGGCCACGCGGTCGCTGATGTGCTCCACCACCGAGAGGTCGTGCGCGATGAAGATGTAGGTCAGGTTGAACTTGGCCTGCAGGTCTTCCAGCAGGTTGATCACCTGGGCCTGGATCGAGACATCCAACGCCGACACCGCCTCGTCGCACACCACCAGCTTGGGGTTCACGGCCAGGGCCCGGGCGATGCCGATGCGCTGTCGCTGCCCACCGGAAAACTCGTGCGGGTAGCGCCGCATGTGGTCGGCGTTCAGACCCACGGTCTCCAGCAACTCGACGATGCGGTCCTGGTAAGCCTGTGGCGTGGGGGCGAGCTTGTGGATGGTCAGGGCCTCGCCAATGATGGCACCCACCGTCATGCGTGGGTTCAGAGAGGCGTACGGGTCCTGGAAGATGATCTGCATGTCGCGCGCCATGGCGCGCAGCTCTTCCTTGCCCAGGGCGGTGACATTCTTGCCCTCGAACCACACCTCGCCGGCCGTGGGCTCGATCAGGCGCAGCAGGCAGCGGCCCATGGTGCTCTTGCCGCAACCCGACTCGCCCACCACGCCCAGCGTCTCGCCAGCGGCCAGATCGAAGCTGAGACCGTCCACGGCATGCACGCGCCCGACTTCACGCCTGAGCAGGCCCCCTTTGATGGGGAAGTGCTTGACCAGGTTCTTGACCTGCAACAACGGCTGGCTCATGCGGCCTCCAGAATGCAGGCCACCTTGTGCCCCGGCGAGATCTCACGCAGGGGCGGTGTGGCCGCGCTGCAGGCCGGCATGGCGTGCCGGCAGCGGCAGGCAAAGCGGCAGCCTTCACCAGGCTCAATCAGCTTGGGCACGGTCCCTGGGATGGCCTCCAGGCGCACCTTGTGCGTGGCCGCCAGATCGATGCGGGGAATGGAGCGGATCAAGCCCTGCGTGTAGGGGTGGCGCGGGTTGGCAAAGAGTTCCTCGACGGTGGCCTCTTCCACCACCTTGCCGGCGTACATCACCACCACGCGCTGGGCCACCTCGGCCACCACGCCCATGGCGTGCGTGATGAGCATCACCGCCATGCCCATGGTGGACTTCAGTTCGGCCATCAAGTCCAGGATCTGCGCCTGGATGGTGACGTCCAGCGCCGTGGTGGGCTCGTCGGCGATCAGCAGCTTGGGCTTGCAGGCCAGGGCGATAGCGATCATCACGCGCTGGCGCATGCCGCCTGAGAACTGGTGCGGATAGTCCTTCACGCGCCGCTCAGGCGTGGGTATGCGCACCAGACGCAGCATCTCCACGGCACGGTCCATGGCGTCCTTGCGCGACAGCCCTTCGTGCAGGCGCAGGGATTCGGCGATCTGCTCCCCCACCGTGAACACAGGGTTCAGGCTCGTCATCGGTTCCTGGAAGATGATGGCGATTTCCTTGGCGCGGATGGTCTGCATCTCCAGCGGTGACAGCGGCACCAGATCGCGGCCTTGCCACAACACCTGGCCGGCCACGATCTTGCCCGGTGGCATGTCGATGAGCTTCATCACCGTCTTGGCCGTGACGCTTTTGCCGCAACCGGACTCGCCCACCACGCACAGCGTCTCACCGGCGTCCAGCGTCATGTCCACGCCGTCCACGGCGTGCAGCCAGCCGTCGTCGGTCTTGAAGTGGGT
>CAYSOD010000180.1:0-7665 GCA_964432385.1 uncultured Rubrivivax sp. | reverse complement strand
GGTGGTCCATCAGGATTTCGTCCACCTCGCGCGGGCTGATCTTCTCGCCGCCGCGGTTGATGATCTCCTTCAGGCGGCCGGTGAGGGTGACGTAGCCTTCCTCGTCCATGGTGCCCTGGTCGCCCGTGCGGAACCAGCCGTTGGTGAAGGCTTCGGCATTGGCCTTGGGGTTGCTCTCGTAACCAGCCGTGACGTTGGGCCCGCGGATGACGATCTCGCCCGTGGCGCCGCGCGGCAGCAGGCTGCCGTCCTCGCCCATGATGGCCACTTCCGGGCCGGCAGCAATGCCCACGCTGCCGGGCTTGCGCACGGCTGGGGGCAGGGGGTTGCTGGCCATCTGGTGCGTGGCTTCGGTCATGCCGTAGCTCTCGATCAGCGGGGCGCCGAAGACCTCTTCCATTTCGCGGATGACCTGCGGCGGCATGGAGCTGGACGAGCTGCGGATGAAGCGCAGCGGGTGCCTTGCGATCACATCGGCACTCTTGGAGGCGCGTGACAGGATGGTCTGATGCATGGTGGGCACGGCCGTGTACCAGGTGGGTCGGGCCTCGTCCATCCAGGCGAAGAACTTCAGTGCGTTGAAGCCGGGCGTGCAGAACACCATGGAGCCGGCCGACAACGGCGTCAGCACGCCAGCGATGAGGCCGTGGATGTGGAACAGCGGCATGATGTTCAGGCCGCGGTCCGCCCCCGTGAAGGCCAGCGTGCGGGCGATGTGCTGGGCCGAGGCGCACAGGTTGGCCTGCGACAGCGGCACGATCTTGGGCCGTGAGGTGGTGCCCGAGGTGTGCAGCACCATGGACACGTCGCCGGGCTCGGCCAGGCCGGGATGCGCGGCCGCCGTGCCCGGCGGCTGGGCGCACTGCAGCGTGAAGCTGCCGGCACCGGCGGAAAGCTCAGGCACCAGCTCGATCACGGGCACGCCCATGCGCTGGGCCACTTCCACCGCCGGCGATGTGCTGCCTTGCTCCACCACCAGAGCGCGGGCCTTCAGGTCGGACAGGTAGAACTCGAACTCCTCGGCGCGGTAGGCTGGGTTCAAGGGTGCGGTGGCCACGCCACAGGCAGCGGCCACGAAGCAGGCCGCCATCTCGGGCCCGTTGGGCAGCACGATGGCCAGGCGGTCGTTGCGGCCGATGCCCATGCCGTTGAGCGTGGACAAGGTACGGTCCACCAACGCGCGCAGTTCGGCGTGGCTCAGGTCCTGGCGGCCGGGCGCGCCCAGGGCGGCTTGGTCGGCAGTGCCACGCTCCAGCAGGCGGCGAAGAAGGATTTCCATCAGCGGGTGGTCCATGTCGGCGCCAGGGGCGGCCGGCGAGGTGGTCGGGGCGTTGAGCTCAAGCCCCGTGACTGGGGCCTGGGCAGCGTCGAGGCATGTCTGGCGACTACAAGCGAGCGGTTGGACGACTCAGATTGTTTGTCTTGGACAAGGTGTCATTTGTAATTGACAAACCCTGTCGTTCGCATAGGTATTGACCCGCGGTTTTCATCCCGCCATACAGAACGTATTTCCGGATGGTGATCAGGGTTTGCCCGTAAGGGTTGAGCCGAAGGGCCTGATGGACCGGTAGGGACCCGGGCGCTGCGGCTTGGCCAGCACCAACTGCCACAGCTGCCCCTGCCGGGAGCGGAAGAATCCCGCGCAGCTGAGCAGGTAGTAGCGCCACATGCGCCGGAACCGTTCGCCATACCGGTCTCTGAGCCGGGGCCAGGCGTCTTCGAAGCGGGCGTGCCAGTGCATGAGGGTGCGGTCGTAGTCGGCGCCGAAGTTGTGCCAGTCTTCGATCACGAATCCGCGTTCGGCCGCTCGAGCCAGCTCGCTGGCCGCCGGCAGGCGGCCTCCGGGGAAGATGTAGCGCTCGATCCAGGGGTCGGTGTGACCGTTGGGCCGATCAGCGCCGATGGTGTGCAGCAGGAACAGTCCGTCATCGGCCAGCAGCCGCCGGGCGGTGCTCAGGTAGGTGGCGTGGTTCTTCGGGCCCACGTGCTCGAACATGCCCACCGAGGCGATGCGGTCGAAGCGGCCACTCAGGTTGCGGTAGTCCATCACGCGCAAGCTCACCGGCAGCCCAGCGCACAGCTGCTGCGCGTACCGCGCCTGTTCCTTCGACACCGTGATGCCGGTGACCTGCGCGCCATGGTGGAGGGCGGCATGCCGGGCCAGGCCACCCCAGCCGCAGCCGATGTCCAACAGGGACATGCCGGGCGCCAGCTGGAGCTTGCGGCAGATCATCTCCAGCTTGTCTTCCTGCGCCTGCTCCAGCGTTCTGGCGCTGGCCCAGTAGGCACAGGAATACACCATGCGCCAGTCCAGCATGCACTCGAACAGGTCATTGCCCAGGTCGTAGTGACGGTGTGCCACCTCAAAGGCCTTGTCGGGCGCCTGCGGGTTGTGCCACGCCGCCCCCAGCAAGGCCCAGGCAAGCTTCAGCCGTGCCAGACCCAGGGGGCGCTCGTCGGCACGCAACCTCAGCAGCCGGGTGAAGAACTCGTCAAGCTGCTCGCAGTCCCAGTCACCGTCCACGTAGGCCTCGCCCAGGCCCAGCGACCAGTGGCGCAGCACGCGGCCGAACAGCCGAGGGCGGTTCAGTTGCAGGTCCCAGGGTCGCGAGCCGTTGATGCGGATGTCGGCTTGGTCGAGCCAGCGCGCCAGGGAGGACGGTACGGCGTGGCGGGCCTGCGGACCGGTTCGGGCAGCGACGGTGATGCTGTTCATGGGGTGGGTGCGGCCGCCTCGGCCCACCCCAAGGGGCAGCCGGGGCCCTGGGCCGGTGCTCGCACGCCAAAGGGGCGCTCCACTTGCGACTGTGGCGGCGCCGGGGCGCCACCCCTCAGAGCAAGCTCAAGGTGCGCAGCGCTCGCCGTTGGCCCGTTGCAGGCTCAGGCCTTGCCAGGCTTTCCAGGCACCTGAAGCCTCCACCACCTGCAGCGTGCCTGGCGATGCGTTTGGTGGTGAGCCCGGCGGTGAGACCTGAGCGGTGCCCGCCCGCCATTGCGCCCGCGCCTGCCCCCCCGGCGCCCACAGGTGCAGCACCGTGCCGTCCACCCGCCCTTGCAGCGCCTGGAGGTCCGCTGCAGGGCCGCCCTGGCCCTGCAGCATCTGGAACTGTTGCCGGATCTGCCATTGCAGGCCTGCGGGCCCGCACCACAGCCCGGCCGTCTGGGCCGGCACCACCCACAGATGCAGTTGGCTGAGCTTCTCTCGCCCCACGGCCTTGGTGGGCGCCTCCACCGTGACAGTGCGGTCAGGGGTCCATTCGCCCATGTCCCAGTCGTGCGAGACGAGCCGGGTGCCGGGCTTCAGGCCTAGCAGCGCCGGGCGCAACTGCAGGTTCACGGCCGGCAGCAGGTACATGGTGATCACGCTGGCGGCGTTCAAATCTGTCCTGAACAGGTCCTGCTCGCGAAACTCGGCGCGCTCTGCGACGCCGGCTCTCAGGGCGTTGCGGCGACTGCGCTCCACCAGATCCGGCACGATCTCCACGCCCAGCCCGCGCGCGCCGAAGCGCCTGGCCGCGGTGATGACGATACGCCCATCACCCGAGCCCAGGTCAATGACGAAGTCTTTCGGGCCCACGCCAGCCAGTTCCAGCAGCGCCACGGTCACGTTGTCGGGGGTGGTGATGAAGGGGACGTCCTCCATCGCGGGCATGGGCGTCAGGCCTTGGGCGAAGGCGCTGGCCGAGATGCCGACGGTGACGGCCGCACCGCAGACCACGGTTGACACCCAGCGGCAGGCCGTGCGCCGCGCCAGCGCGGTGGCCGCGGGACGCGGTGGCCTGAGCTCGGTCGTGTTCACGGCCCGCTACCTGCCCGCGATGCCCAGCAGTTCCACCTCGAAGTGCAGCGTGGCGTTGGGCGGGATGGGACCGCCGGGCGTGCCCCGCTCGCCGTAGGCGATGGCCGGCGGGCAAACGAGCCGGGCTTTCCCGCCCACTTTGATCATCTGCACGCCCTCGGTCCAGCAGCGGATCACCCGGTTGAGCGGGAACTGTGCGGGCTGGCCGCGGCTGTAGGAGCTGTCGAACTCCTTGCCGTCAGGGAAGGTGCCGCGGTAGTGCACACGCACGGTGTCGGTGGCTTGCGGGTTGGGCCCGGTGCCTTCTTTCAGCGAGGTGTAGATCAACCCGGTGGAGGTGGTGACGTTGGCCGCTCCGGTGGGCGGCGCCTGCGTGGACACGGTTTGAGGCGGAGGGGTCTGAGCCGCCGCCCACACACTCGCCAGGGCCAGGCCGAGCGCCCCAACCCCTTGGGCCAAGGACGCCGCGCGGGGCGCGAGCCCCGCTGCCATGGCCGCAGGTCCGACGCTGCGATGTGCTGTGGTCGTCATTTACGGGAGTCCTTCAAGGAGGTGATGCGGTTGAACACGGGGGCCCCGTTGCGGTGCTCCACCCGGTCGGCCACGAAATAGCCGTGGCGCTCGAACTGGAAGCGGCTCTCGGCTGGCACGGCGGCCACGAGCGGTTCCACAAAAGCCTGAACCACCTGGCGGCTGTGCGGGTTGAGCACGCTGCGGAAGTCGCGGCCCTCGGCGTCGGGCTGGTCTTCGGTGAACAGCCGTTCGAACAGCCGCACCTCTGCAGCCACAGCGTCGTCCACGGCCAGCCAGGTGATGGTGCCCTTGACCTTCACGGCGTCCGCCCCGGGCGTACCGCTCTTGGTGTCGGGGACTACGCGGGCGCGCACGGTGGCCACGCGCCCGTCGGTGCCCTGTTCAAAGCCGGTGCACTCCACCACCATGCCGTACTTCAGCCGCACCTTGTTGCCGGGCGTGACGCTGCCGTCCGCCTGGGGCTGCGGTGGGTAAAGGCGGAAGAAGCCTTTGGGCGGCGCGGGCTCGAAGTCCTCGCGCTCGATCCACACCTCGGGGCCGAGCTTGAAGTGCCGCAGGCCGAGTTCGGGGTGTTGCGGGTGGGCTGGAGCCGAGCAAGGCTCGCGGTGCTCGGCGCCGAAGACCTCGTCCCAGTTCTCCAGCACCAGCTTCACCGGGTCCAGCACGGCCATGGCGCGCGGCGCGCGGCCTTCCAGGTCTTCGCGCAGCGCGATGTCCAGCACGGCGTAGTCCAGCCAGATGTTGGTCTTGCTGGCGCCCGTGCCGTCGGCCATGGCGCGGATGCTCTCGGGGGTGTAGCCGCGCCGGCGCATGCCGAAGAGCGTGGGCATGCGCGGGTCGTCCCAGCCGCTGACATGGCCCTCGTCCACCAGTGCCTTGAGCTTGCGCTTGCTGGTGATCACGCCGGTGAGGTTCAGCCGGCCGAACTCGTACTGTTTGGGCAGCGGCCGTGCCAGCAATCCGAGATCGGCCAAGTGCTCGAGCAGCCAGTCGTAAAAGGGCCGCTGGTCCTCGAACTCCAGCGTGCAGATGCTGTGGGTGATGCGCTCCAGCGCGTCTTCGATCGGGTGCGCGTAGGTGTACATCGGGTAGATGCACCAGTGGTCACCCGTATGGTGGTGGGTGGCGTGCTTGATGCGGTACAGGGCCGGGTCGCGCAGGTTGATGTTGGGCGAGGCCATGTCGATCTTGGCGCGCAGTACCGCCGCGCCATCTGCGAGCTTGCCGTCGCGCATGTCGCGCAGGCGGGCCAGGTTCTCGGCCGGCGTGCGGCTGCGGAAGCGGCTGTCCGTGCCCGGCGTGGTGAAGTCCCCGCGGTTGGCGCGCATCTCTTCGGCGCTCTGTTCGTCCACGTAGGCCAGGCCGGCCTGCACCAGGGCCTCGGCGGCGCGGTACATGAAGTCGAAGTAGTCGCTGGCTTGGTACAGGTGCGAGGTGCCGCCGCTGACCCAGTCAAAGCCCAGCCAGTGCACAGCCTCCTTGATGGCGTCGACGTACTCCTGTTCTTCCTTCTCGGGGTTGGTGTCGTCGAAGCGCAGGTGGCATACGCCGCCGTAGTCGCGCGCCAGGCCGAAGTTCAGGCAAATGCTCTTGGCGTGGCCGATGTGCAGGTAGCCGTTGGGCTCGGGCGGAAAGCGCGTGCGGATGCGGGCGGGGTCGGGCAGGCCGCTGTCGTGGTGGGCGGCATCTCCTGGGCTGCCGCCAAAGGGCCGACCGGCATAGGTGCCAGCCTCGAGGTCGCGCTCGATGATGCCGCGCAGGAAGTTGCTGGGTTTCACGGGCTCTGCCGGCCCGCTGGCCTTGGGGGCCGCAGATGCTTTGGACATGGGCGGGATTCTAGGCAGCCCCCTCAGCGACCAGAGGCTCGCGGCGCCTCAGCGCGTCGTCAACCGCTGCCGCAGGTCCTCGATGCGCGCGCGGTTCACGCCCAGATCGCCGTCACCCAAGCGGGAGGCCGAGCGCAACTGCACCTTCTGCGCTGCGGGGTCGTACCAGAACTCGGCGTCATCCACGAACTTCATCCAGCGGGTGGTGTACTGCACATAGAGGTAGTCCGGCTCGGTCTTCACCACGACCGCGCCCGGGGTGGCCTCGATCAGGGCCCGCAGCCGGCCCATGGTGGCGGGCCCGTCGGTCAATACGGGCAGCGGGTCGATGCGGGCATGGGCGAACGCGGCGCCCCAGCGGTCGGCCTGGCTGTGCACGTTGTTGGGGGACTTCTTGGGCGGCGGCAGGCGCCCGTCCTGGACACCCAGCTGGGCTGGCGGCTGGCCGCCCAGCAGGCCCATCTGGCCGGCACCCAGGCCGAGGGCGGCCACGGCGGCGGCAACGGAAAGCAGCGTGACGAGCATGCGAAAGCCTCGGGTCATGGGGTGAAGGTCAAAGGATCGTCTAGGAGCCTGTGGATTCGTCTGGCGCGCCAGAACGGTTGTGCGCAGACACTTCACAGGCTGTCAGCTGCGGAGTGTGCGGCCTGCACACGCCTGCGCCCTGGCGTGAAGTCAGCGTCAGCGTCAGCGCCGTCGTCCGCCGCCGAGCAGCGAGCCCAGCACGCCGCGCACGATTTCGCGGCCCACGGCCGAACCCACGCTGCGCATCGCGCTGCGCGCCGCCGCCTCGGCCAGGCCTTCCTTGCGGCCGCCGCGCGGGCCCGTGCTGCCGAAGAGGATGTCCGACAACCCGCCCAGCAGCCCACCGCCTGCCGAGGCGTCAGCAGGCGCTGCGCCGCCCAAGCTGCCTGTGCTGCCTGCGCCACCAATTGCTCCAGCGTTTCCTGTCCCCAGTCCGCCCGCCGCCCCTGATGCTGCGCTGCCAGCGGCCGCGCGCCCCTTGAGCTTCTCGAACGCCGACTCCCGGTCCACCGCGGCCTCGTAAACGCCGGCCACCAAGGAGCCCTGGCGCAGGGCCTCGCGCTGGGCTGAGGTCACCGGTCCGATCTGGCTGCCCGGTGGCATGACGAACACGCGTTCCGTCACGGCCGGCCGGCCCTTCTCATCCAGAAAGCTCACCAGCGCCTCGCCCACACCGAGTTCGGTGATCGCCGTGGCGATGTCCAGCCTGGGGTTGGCGCGCATGGTGCTGGCCGCCGACTGCACGGCCTTCTGGTCGCGCGGGGTGAAGGCCCGCAGCGCGTGCTGCACGCGGTTGCCCAGCTGTCCCAGCACGCTGTCGGGGATGTCCAGCGGGTTCTGGGTGACGAAGTACACGCCCACGCCCTTGGACCGCACCAGGCGCACCACCAGCTCGATGCGCTCGACCAGCACCTTGGGCGCCTCGTTGAACAGCAGGTGGGCTTCGTCGAAGAAGAACACCAGGGTCGGCTTTTCAGGATC
>CAYSOD010000179.1:0-7668 GCA_964432385.1 uncultured Rubrivivax sp. | reverse complement strand
TGTTGAAGAAGGCGACGAGCGGAATGTCCAAGCCGTCCAGCCAGACCATGGGCCCTTGCGCCTCGTGGCCGTGGTGGTGCCAGGTCCAGGACGGCGTGATGACGAAGTCACCTGGATGCATGAGTGTCTTCTCACCGTCCACCGCGGTGTAGGCCCCGCTGCCTTCCACGATGAAGCGCAGCGCACTCTGGGTGTGGCGGTGAGCAGGCGCCACTTCGCCCGGCATGATGAGCTGCAGCCCGGCGTACAAGGTGTTGGTGACCTGGGAGCTGCCACGCAGCCCGGGGTTCTCCAGGATCAGCACGCGCCGCTCGGCCTCGGCCGCGGAGATCTGCTGCGCCGACTCCAGCACGTAAGGGCGCACATCGGCGTAGCGCCAGTGGTGCGGCTGGCAGGTGGGGGTGGGCTCTTTGGGCACCAGGGACTTCAGGCGCGTCCACAGCGGCGCCAGGGACTGCGTATCGGCGCGGCCGTAAAAGGCCTCACGCTCGCGCTGGACCTCGGCCGCCGACGGGGCCTTCAAAGCGGTATTTGCGGCCGGGTCCGGCGCCGCAGCGGGCGCCGAGGCCGTCACGGGCGCATTCGGCAGGGTGGTGTCGGCAACGGTGTTCATGCACGGCCTCGGCCAAGAAGTATGAAATGAGAGCCCATCCAGAGGATACGGCCTCTTGAGGTCGGTTCAGGGATGGTTCAGGGGCGATTCAGGGACAGTTCAGGCGCGGTTCAGAGCAGGCTCAGGGGCGGATCTGGTGAGTTTCAGGCAAGCGTCAGTCCTGCAAGGCCGTGGCAGCCTGCCAGCCGTACAGCCATTCCACCGCGTCGTAGAAGCGCTCGGGCGAGCGCCCTTTCCACAGGTCGTTGCGCACCAGGCGCTCCACGCCTTTGGCATGGTAGATCCGGCCCATCTCGCGGGCCGACAGCACCACGCGCGCGGTGCGCGCCACGCGGGAGCGCTCGTAGTGGGCGAAGGCGGCTGCCAGATCAGCCCCGTGTCGACGCACCGCCGCACCCAGGGTCACCGCGTCCTCCAGCGCCATGCAGGCGCCCTGTGCGAGGTACTGCAGCATGGGGTGCGCGGCGTCGCCCAGCAGGGTCACGCGGCCGAAGGTCCAGCGGCCGATCGGTTCACGGTCGGCGGTGGCCCAGCGCTTCCAGCTGCGCGGCAGCTCCAGCAGTTGCCGGGGCCGAGAGCCGATGCCGTCGAAGTAGGACAGCACCTCCTCGCGGCTGCCTTCGGTGACGCCCCAGGTCTCGGACTGGCGGCTGTGGAAGGTGACCACGACGTTGTACTGCTCGCCCGCCCGCAAGGGGTAGTGCACCAGATGGCAGTTGGGCCCGGCCCACAGCGCGGGGGCGTTCCACCGCAGATCGGCCGGAAAGTCTGAGGCATCCACCACGGCGCGGTAGACCACGTGGCCGGACACCCGCACCGGGTCGCCCACGAACTGCTGGCGCACCACAGACTTCACGCCATCGGCCCCCACCAGGGCCACGCCGAGGTGCCGCACCCCTTGGGCGTCAATGAGCGTCACGCCCTCGTCGTCCTGCTCGATGCCCTCCACCCGGCAGGAGGTGACGAACTCGATGCGCTCACTGGCCTGCGCGCCCTCCAGCAGGCTGCCGTGCGCGTCGGCGCGGTGGATGACGGCGTAGGGGTTGCCGAAGCGCTGGCGGAAGGCGTCGCCCACGGGCATGGACGCCACCTCGCGCTCGTCCACCGCGTCCATCATCACCATGCGCTCGGTGTAGACCGCTCGGCCGCGGGCCCGTTCACCCACGCCCAGCGCGTCGAACGCGGTGAAGGCGTTGGGGCCCAGCTGGATGCCTGCCCCGATCTCGCCGATCTGAGGCGCCTGTTCCAACACCTTGACATGCAGGCCCTCGCGGGCCAGGGCCAGGGCAGCGGCCAGGCCCCCGATGCCACCCCCGGCCACCAGAACGGGACGCGACGCGTGAGTCAAGACAGAGGTCATGGCGGATTCATTTAATAAGTACACTGACGATCAGAATAATGATAATGTATAAGCAACTGAATCGGGAAAACCCTGAACATGAGCCTTTCCCTGGACCAGCCGGACCCCTTGCATACCCTGCCGGGGCATCTGATCCGCCGCCTGCAGCAGTGCGCCGTGGCGCTGTTCATGGAAGAAACGCAGGGCCAGGACTTGACGCCCGTGCAGTTCGCAGCCCTGGCGGCCGCCCAGCGCACGCCGGGCATGGACCAGCGCACCCTGGCCGCGGCCATCGGCTTTGACACGTCCACCACGGGCGGGGTGCTGGACCGGCTGGAATCGCGCGGCCTGGTGCAGCGCAGCGCCTCGCCTCAAGACCGCCGCGTGAGACTGATCAACGCCACCGCGCAAGGTGCGCAGATGCTCCAAAGGGTGACCCCCGGCATGCTGGCAGCCCAACGGCGCATCCTCGAGCCCCTGACCGAGGAGCAGCGGATCATGTTCATGGACCTGCTCGAACGCCTGGTGCGCGCCCACTGCGGGGCCGCCGAAGACGCAAGCGCTGGCGTCATTGCGGACGGTGCGCACCCTGGCCCGGACGACACCCGCAGATTGGCCCGGGGCTGACACCGATCGGGCCGCGGGAGGCACACGATGCAGCTGAGGTTTCTGGGCGCGGCCGACACAGTGACGGGCTCGCGGCACTTGGTGGACTTGGGTGGGCAGCGCGTGCTGCTGGACTGCGGCCTCTACCAAGGCTTCAAGGTGTTTCGGGAGCGCAACTGGCAGCCGCCCTCGGCCCTCATGCGCGAGGCCACCGCCGTGGTGCTCAGCCACGCTCACCTGGACCACTGCGGGTGGCTGCCCGTGCTGGTGAAGTCCGGCTGGCCGGGCCGCGTGATCGCTTCGCCTGCCACGCGAGACCTGGCCGAGGTGCTGCTGCTGGACAGCGCGCACCTGCAGGAGGAGGACGCGCGACGTGCGAACCGCTACGGCTACTCGCGCCACGACAAAGCGCTGCCGCTGTACACACGCAACGACGCCCTGCAGTCCATCGACCGCATCGAAACGCTCAACCCCGGGCAGGCGCTGCGTCTGGGTGACGTGGCCTTGAACCTGACCCCCATCGGGCACCTGCTGGGCGCCTGCGCGGTGACGCTGACGCACCGCCGCGAGCAGCTGGTGTACTCCGGTGACATCGGGCGCAACCAGGACCTTCTGATGCCGGCGCCGCGCAAGATCGCGCGCGCCGACGTGTTGCTGGTGGAATCCACCTATGGCAACCGCCGGCACCCCGTTGAGGATTCATCAGCCCGTCTCGCCCACGTGATCTGCGAGACCATCGCGCGCGGAGGCTCGGTGCTGATGCCCAGCTTCGCCGTGGGCCGGGCGCAGGCCCTGCTGCTGGTGCTGCAACGCCTGAAGGCGGCGGGGGCCATTCCACGCGACCTGCCTGTGTTTCTGGACAGCCCCATGGCCACGCAGGCCACCGAGTTGTACCGGCGGCATCACGCGCTGATGCGCATCACGCCGGCCGAGGCAGACCACCTGTTGCAAGGTGTGCGCGTGACAGCCACGCCGCAGGCCTCGATGAGGCTGTCACGCCTGCGCTACCCGGCCGTCATCGTCTCGGCCAGCGGCATGGCCACGGGCGGGCGCGTGCTGCACCACCTCAAGGCCATGGCCCCGGAGCCGCGGCACCACATCGTGTTTGCGGGCTTTCAGGTGGCGGGCAGCCGAGGCGCACGCCTGGTGGGCGGCGCCACCGAGGTGAAGATCCACGGGGAGTATGTGCCGGTACGGGCCACGGTGACCCACTTGGAAGGTTTCTCGGGGCATGCCGACAGCGACGAGTTGATGGCCTGGCTGCGCGGCTTTCGCAAGGCGCCGCGGCAGACCTTCGTGGTGCACGGCGACCCCGAGGCCAGTGACGCGCTGCGCCTGCGCATCCAGGAGGAACTGGGCTGGTCGGTGCGGGTGGCCTCCCATGGCGCCACGGTGGAGGCCTGAAAAGCAGACGCCGGCTCGGTGAGCCGGCGTCAGGCTCGCGCCCACCGGGCGCGCGAGGGTTGGCGGCCTGGGGCTCAGGCCCCGCAAAGCCTCAGGCCGCGGGCTTGTCAGCCGCCTTCTTGGCGGGCTTCTTCGCCGTCTTCTTGGCCTGCTTCTTGGCAGCCTTCTTTTCTGCCTTGGCCTCGGCCTTCTTGTCGGCCTTCTTCTCAGCCTTGGCCGCGGGCGCCGCTGCAGGCGCAGGGGCGGGCGCAGGCGTTGCGGGCGCGGCCGCCTGGGCGAACGCACCGGCGCTGAAGGCTGCAGCGGTGAACAAAGCGATGATGGACTTCATGGTGGACCCTCTGGAGTTGACCGCCCCGACGTGGAGCCGTCTGTACATTCAACGCGCCAGACACAGCGTCGTTGACACCCCCAAGTGTCTCAACACCTGACTTCACCGAACTTACACAAAGACACCCTGGCGCATCCACTTGGTGGCCACCCACTTTTCACCGGCGAGCACTGGCGCGCCGCCGTGCAAGGTCTTGGTGATGGGGTGCGGGCGGTCGTAGCTGAAGAAGACCGCGCTGCCGCGAACGGGCGCCACCTCCAGGCCCGCGTCAGGGAAGACGGTGGCGCCGCCCCGCTCGGGCGTGTTCAGGTACATCACCAGGGTGCCCACGCGCTGGCCGCCACGCTCCACGATCTTGGGCGTGCCCGGCTGCGCGGGGTCGAAGTAGTCGTTGTGCGGCTTGTACTGCGCGCCCGGCCCGTAACGCAGGATCTGCAGGCCTTCGCCGCGGTCCAGCGGCCAGTTCAGCAAAGTGGCGATGCGACGCTCGATGCGGTCGATGAGCGGTGTCTCGCCACGCTCGAAGAACATGCCGTCGCTGGTGCGCGCGGCGTGCACCTCGCTGCCGCCCGTGGCGGTGTCCACGGTCTCGGAACGGGTGAGCCGGGGCGATGCCTGGGCCATGAGGCCGTCGCACTCCTCAACGCTGAGCAGGTCGGCGAAGATCACCACGCGCGGCAGACGCAGCGCCATGACCACCTTGACCGGGTGCCCGTCGACCACCACCACGTTGGAGCCGTCGTCGATGTGCGGCTCCGGTACGGTGGAGCCCCCCGGCACCGGCTCGCGCAGGCTGGCCAGGTGGCCGCGCAGCGTCTGCTCCATGGCGTCCAGCGCCACGTCCTCGTGCCAGCCGCTGGCCACCATGGCCTTGACCACGTCTTCCGGCAGGCAGCCGGCCTCGGCCTGCGCAATGATCCAGCGGCGCAATTCCGGCGTGATCTGTTGCACGGGTGTGCCGGCCGCGGTGGTGGCGGTGGTGGTGCCGGTGCTGGTGGTGGAGGTCATGGCGCGACTCCTGCGGTCAACGGTCTGGGGTAGGTCAAGGGGCCGATGCGTTGGTGAGGGTGACGGTGCAACCGCGGGGCTCGAGGCGAGCGGCAGGGGCGCTGCTCAGGCCGCCACCCGGCGCCGAAAGACCAGCCGATCGTCGGTGCTCGCACCGGCATCCAGCGCATAGCCCTCGGCATTGAAGTCGCGCAGCGCCTTGGGCGAGCGCGCCTTGTGTTCGATGGCCCAGCGGGCCATGAGGCCGCGCGCCCGCTTGGCGAAGAAGCTGATGATCTTGTACTGCCCGCCCTTCCAGTCTTCGAACTGGCAATCCACCACCCGGGCCTTCAGCGCCGGGCGCAGCGCGACGCGGGCGTACTCCTGCGAGGCGAGGTTCACGACGATGGGGTTCCGGTCCTGCGCCAGGCGCTCGTTCAAGTGCTGGGCCACGGTGTCACCCCAGAAGGCGTAAAGGTCCTTGCCGCGGGGGTTGGCCAGTGTCGTACCCATCTCCAGGCGGTAGGGCTGCAAGCGGTCCAGCGGGCGCAGCGCACCGTACAGGCCAGACAGGATGACCAGATGCTCCTGCGCCCAGGTCAGATCTGCCGTGGACAGGGTGTTGGCGTCCAAGCCCTCGTACACGTCGCCGTTGAAGGCCAGCACCGCCGGCTTGCTGTTGTCGGGCGTGGCCGCGCGCTGCCAGGTGGCGTAGCGGCCCACGTTCAACGTGGCCAGCGCGTCGGAGAGCTCCATCATCTCGGCCACCTGCGTGGGCGTCTTGTGCCGCAGTACGCCGATCAACTCGGCCGCCTGGTCCACGAACAGCGGGTCGGTGGCCTTCTTCGCCACGACGCCGCGCACGGGGGTGTCGTAGTCCAGGGTCTTGGCGGGAGACAGCAGGAACAGCATGGGGCAGTTGTGAAGTGCAGAGGCGTTGCGGAGACGTCAGACAGGCGTTGTTGCGGCAGTTCTGGGCGGTCAGGTCCGGAAGGGGGCCCATCAGGCCCATGCAGATCCCGGAGCACGACAACGAACCGCAAGCTGATTGTGGCGCGATGCCAAAGACGTGTGGTGGGGTGTGTGGTGTCCAGGTGTGTCGCCTGCCGGCCCAGTGGGCGGCGTCTCACCTGAAATCCCGGCTGCGCGTGGCCAGACCGGCCAGCAGCGCGGAGTGGTCCTCCAGGCGACGGGCCACCAGGTGGCGCACCTCGCCCTCGCACTGCCACACGCCATAGACCGTGAGCAGGCGGCTGGCCAGCAGGGGCTTGCGTTGGGCCTGGGCCACCGCTGGCCAGACGATGACGTTGACGTGGCCGGTTTCGTCCTCCAGCGTGACGAAGACCACGCCCTTGGCGGTCTCGGGCCGCTGGCGGTGGGTGACCAAGCCGCTGGCGCGCGCCAGCCGGCCGTGGGGATAGTCGCGCAGCACGGATGCCGGCTGCACCTTGAAGCCGCTGAGCGTGGAGCGCAGCAGCCCCACAGGATGGGCCTTGAGCGACAGGCCGGTGGACTGGTAGTCGGCCAGCGTGTCGTGCCGCAGGTCCGGTGCGTCCAGCTCGGCCTGAACCTCATGCGTGCGGGTACGGCGCAGCAGCGCGGTCGCGCGGGTGTCCACGCCCGCCACGGCCCAGGCGGCCTGGTGGCGGTGACCGGTCAGGCCGGCCAGCGCGTCGCCCTGGGCCAGCAACTGCAGCTCCCGCGCGTCCAGGCCCGCGCGCCGCGCCAGGTCTTCGGGGCTGTCGAAAGGCCGGAAACCTGGCTCATCGGGCCGGCCGCCCCGCGCCTGCTCAATGCGCCGGGCCGCGGCTTCTGACAGCCCGAGCAGCCGGCTCAGGCCCAGGCGGACCGGGTGCAGCCTGGAAGATGCATCCGTGTTGCCAGGCCCACCTGCACCGCTGCCGCCGCTGGCCCCGCCACCATGCCCGCCATCGACACCCTTCTGCTGTCCCCCGTGCTCGGCCTCTGCGCCCTCATGTCCCTTCTCCAGCCCCATCTCCAGCCCCATCTCCAGGCCCGTCTCCCACCCGCTCCAGTGCACATCCACCGGCCGCACCTGCACGCCGTGGGCCTGGGCGTCGCGCACCAGTTGCGCCGGCGCGTAGAAGCCCATGGGCTGGCTGTTGAGCAGCGCGGCCAGGAAGGCATCCGGGTGGTGGCACTTGATCCAGGCGCTGGCGTAGACCAACAGCGCGAAGCTGGCCGCATGGCTTTCCGGAAAGCCGTACTCGCCAAAGCCTTCGATCTGCCGGAAGATGGCTTCGGCGTAGTCCTGCGAGTAGCCCTTGGCCACCATGCGGCCTACCAACCGTTCGTGGAAGGGCCCGAGCCCACCCTTGCGCTTCCACGCGGCCATGGCACGGCGCAGCTGGTCGGCCTCACCAGGGG
>CAYSOD010000178.1:0-7673 GCA_964432385.1 uncultured Rubrivivax sp. | reverse complement strand
CCCCGGTGGGGCAGGTGCGCTGCAGCGCTACGACCACCGCACGCGGCAGATCCGGCTGGTGAACGTGTGGCCCGAAACCTCACGCGGCATCGCTCCGCGCGACCTGAAGTACCGCTTCGCCTGGACCTACCCGCTGGTCTTCGCCCCGGGCGACCCCAAGACGCTGTACGCCGGCGGCAACCGCGTGTTCCGCACGCGCAACGAAGGCGCGAGCTGGGAGTGCATCTCCCCGGACCTGAGCCTGAACGACCCGTCGCGCCAGGGCCACTCGGGCGGGCCGCTCACGCACGACACGGCCGGCGCCGAGGTGCACGCGACCTGCGCCTGCCTGGCGCTTTCAGCCCACCGCCCAGGCGAAATCTGGGCCTCTACCGACGACGGCCTGGTGCACGTCACCCGCGACGACGGCGCCACCTGGACCAACGTCACGCCCCGGGCGCGCGGCGCGCGCATGCCTGAACTGGCCTACGTGGGCTGCGTGGAGATCTCGGCACACGACGCTGACACCGTGTACGTCAGCGCCACGCGCTACAAGCTGGCCGACTACCGGCCCTACCTCTTCCGCACCCGCGACGGTGGCAAGACCTGGCAGACGATCAACGGCAACCTGCCCGAGGGCGAGATCTCGCGCGTGATCCGCGCCGACCCGGTGCGCCCGGGGCTGCTGTTCGTCGGCACCGAGACCGGCGTCTTCTACACATTGGACGACGGCCAGCACTGGCAGCGCATGCCGGGCGGCCTGCCGGTGGCGCCGGTCTACGACCTGAAGCTCAAGGGCTCGGACCTGGTGGCCGCCACGCACGGGCGCTCGTTCTGGGTACTGGACGACATCGAGCCGATGCGCCAGCTGAAGGCGGGGCGCGGGGCGGTGCAACTGGTCACGCCGCGCGACACCGTACGAGCACGTCTGTCGTGGAGCGCGGGCTCGGGGTTCGCGAAGAAGGGAGTCAGCTACGGTCCGGCTTTCGGCATCGGGGGCGGCACCGAGACCATGGTGGGCCCGGACGGCAAGCCGGGCCGCCGCTTCCTGGAGGTGGGCGAGAACCCGCCCAACGGCGCCCTCATCTACTACCAGCTGCCCGAAGGCTTCGCGGGGCCGGTCAAGCTGAGCTTCCTGGACGCGGACGGCTACACCGTCAACGCGCTTGCCAGCGACGACGCCAGCCTGCCCAACGGCAAGAAGCCCGGCACCCAGCCCGGTCTGAACCGCTATGTGTGGGACCTGCGCCACCGCGGTCCGGTCAAGCTGGACCCGGTGCTGATGACCCGGCGCAACAAGCCGCTGGCCGAAGACGCCGAAGACATCCCCGGCCCGGGTGTCGTGCCCGGGCGCTACCGCGTGGTGCTGGAGGCTGCAGGGCAGCGTCTGGAGGCGAGCTTTGCGGTCGTCAAAGACCCGCGCGTGAAGACCTCGCAGCGCGCCTTCGAGCAGCAGGGTGCGCTGCTGCGCCAGCTGTACGCACGCTGGTCTTCGCTCAATGAGGGGATGAACCGCATCCGCCTGCTCAAGCGCCAACTGCGCGAACTGGAGCGCCGGCTGGGCGCGGGCGACCAGGCCCTGGCCGAACGCGGCAAGTCCATGGTGCTGGCGCTGGAAGCCATCGAAGGCGTGCTGGTGGACATCCACCGGGAGTCCTCAAGGGACGTGCTGCGCCACCGCGCCGGACTGAACGACACGCTGTCGGATCTGATCAGCGTGGTGTCCATCGCCGACGAGCCGCCGACGCAGCAGGCCCGTGAGGTGTCTCAGGAGGCCATGGCCAAGGTGGACGCTGAGTTGGCCCGGCTGGATGCCCTGGTGAACGGCGAGATCGCCGCGCTGGACGCAGCGCTGCGCCAGGCAGGCATCGAGGTGGTGGGGCCGGCGCGGGGCTGAGGGAGACGAAAACAAAACCCCCTCCAGGGCGGCCGTTGCCACCCCGAGGGGTTTCGAGGCGGCTTCTTGGTTCCGGTGAGGCGGGCCTGGGCACTGTGTCCGGGTCTGCACATCGGCCGGTCGTGAAGCCGGTCGTGAAGCACGTTGAGGCCTAGGGTCTCAGTGAGCGCCTGCTTCGCTCCTCAGGCCTCACGGCTGCGGTAGTGGTAGGTGTACGCATCCCGAAAGCCCAGCCGCGTGTAGACCTTGCGCGCCGGTGCGTTGGCCGCGTCCACCTGCAGGTAGGCGGTACGGGCGCCCTCGCCCCGCGCTCGCTGCAAGAGTCGGGCGCACAGGGCTCGGGACAGGCCTCGGCCGCGCGCGGCGGGGGCGGTGAAGACGTCGTACAGGCCCACCAGATCCCCCTCGCGGGCGAACTGCCCGCAGGCCTGCACCTGCCCGGCTTCGTCACGCCAAACCAGGCCGGTGTAAGGCACGGGGGACCATTGCAGACGCTGCGCGTGGGACTCGATCTCCCGCATGGAGGAGCCGCGCAGGGCGCCTACCGTGCGGGCGTAGTCGTGCGCAACTTCGCTGGTCTCGCTCCAACCGGAGGGCAGGCCGGGCGAGGCCATTTCGGCCGTTTCGGCCATCTGGGTCATCTGAGCCGCCTGGTCAGCAGGACCCGTTGGGGGCGTCAGGCCCGCCTCGCCCGTCCAGACCCCCAGGTCGGCCAGCACCATCACCCGGGTGTCGTCGAACATCGGCCAGCCCTGGCGCGCCAGTTCAGCATCCAGGCCGGCCGGCTGCGTGAAAGGGGTGATACGCACCACCAGCGGCAAACCTGCTTCCTGGAACACGGCTTCGCACTCGGCCATCTTGGCCTGCGGGGTTCGCACGCCGGGCGCGACGGCATTGATGCAGCGCGCTCGCTTGGCCTTGCCGGGGCAATAGCGCACGAGCCAGCCATCCAGCCAGCGCTGCTGCGGTGGTGCGCTCGCGTTCAGGCTGCTGTCCTCGACGCGCTGCAGCAATCCCAGGTCAATGCCAGGGGCCAGCACCGCTGCGGCCGACTCCGGCGACCCCAACCCCGCATGCAGCTCGGTCAGGCTACCCTCACCGGGGGCCGGTTTCGGGTCCGGGGCCTTGCCCTCATCAGCAGGCGCCACCGTCACCGCCCCAACCTCTGCACCATCTCCTGCGCGAAGGCCACGTAGGCCTGCGCCCCCTTGGACGAGGGGTCGAACACCACGCCGGCCTGGCCGTAGCTGGGCGCCTCGGCCAGACGCACGTTACGGGGGATCACCGTCTGGAAGACCTTGTCGCCAAAGTGCGCCTTCAGCTGATCGCTCACCTGGGTTTGCAGCGTGATGCGGGGGTCGAACATCACGCGCAGCAGGCCGATGATCTGCAAGTCGCGGTTCAAGTTGGCGTGCACCTGCTTGATGGTGTTGACGAGGTCGCTCAAGCCCTCCAGCGCGAAGTATTCGCACTGCATGGGCACGACCACGCCGTGGGCGCTGCACAGGCCGTTCAGCGTCAGCAGGCTCAAGCTGGGCGGGCAGTCGATGAGCACGAAGTCGTGGTCAGCCTGGGCCGCCTTAAGCGCCGCGCGCAGGCGCTCGTTGCGCCGCTCCAATCCCACCAGCTCCACCTCGGCCCCGGCCAGCTCGCGGTTGGCGCCGAGCACGTCGTAGCCGCCCTTCTCGCTGCGCTGCCGTGCCTCGGCCACGCTGGCGGACTCCAGCAACACGTCGTACACGCTCAGCGGCAGCTGGCGTTTGTCGATGCCCGAGCCCATGGTGGCGTTGCCTTGGGGGTCCAGGTCCACCAGCAACACACGCTGGCCGATCTTGGCCAGGCCCGCGGCCAGGTTCACGGCGGTGGTGGTCTTGCCCACCCCACCCTTCTGGTTGGCAATGCAGAAGATGCGCATCAGGAGCTGCCCAGTTTGAGGCCAAAGCCGATGAGGAAGACGCCCGCGGCACGCTCCATCCAGCGCGCGAGCTGTCGGTGGGCGCGGACCTTTTCCGTCACCAGGCCCGCCAGGGCGCACAAGGCCAGGCAATAGGCCGCCGTGATGAGGGCAATCGTCACGGCCATCGCCGTGAAGGTCACCATGCCCTGGTGGCGCGCGGGGTCGATGAACAGCGGGAAGAAGGCCATGTAGAACACGATGGCCTTGGGGTTGAGCAGCGTGATCAGCAGCGCCTGGCGCAGGTAATGATGAGGCTCAATGCGGATGGGCGGTGCGTCACCCTCTTTGGCGAAGAGCAGCTTCAATCCGATCCAGGCAAGGTAGGCCGCCCCCGCGTACTGGATGGCACGAAACCAGCCTGGATGCGCCTCCAGCAGCGCCGCCACGCCCGCCACCGCCAGCCACATCAGCACTTGGTCTCCAACGATGATGCCCGCCGTAGCAGCCGCACCGGCCCGGTAGCCCCCCTTCGCGGTGGAGGTGAGCAGCGCGAACGTGCCGGGCCCAGGCAGTGCCAGAAACAGCAGCACGGCCGCACTGAAGGCGCCGTAGTCGGTGATGCCGAACATGATCAGGCAGGTTGGATAGGTTCCGAGTCAGGTGAATAACGGGGTGAGACGCGCCAGCACCTCGTCCATCAGGGGTTCTGGAATGCTGTCCACCTTTCGGCCCCGTCTTGCGCTCAAGTCCAGCACCCTGGGCTGGTCGCATCGGATCACGCCAGTCGTGCGAATTCCCGTGATCTCTACGGCGAAGCCGATACGTCGGGCAAAGTCACCGCCGTTGGTGATGGGGCACACCACAGGGAGCTTGGTGGCTTCGTTGAACTCTGTAGCGGACACGACCAGCACTGGCCGACTACCCTGCTGCTCGCGCCCCGCCGTCGGGTCCAGATCAACCAGGTAGATGTCGCCACGTTTCACAAAATCTCTCGTCCCACCGCTGGGGCCTGGATCCAGCCTTGGTCTTCGTCAGTGGGCGGTGCTCCCGTGTAATCTGAAGCAGCCAGCAGTTCCGCCAGCGAGTACTTGGGTCTGCGCGCCGGCTCCACCACCAAACGCCCGTCACTGACTGCCAGGTCAACGCGCGCACCAGCTTCAAGGTCCAGCTGGTCTAGCAGGGTTCGGGGTATCGTCAGCATGACGGAACCACCCACTTTTCGAAGACTGGTGTGATGCATCGCTCAGGGAGCCGGGAACAAGTTATATGGAAATATAACAGCGCCTGATGTCCTGACGTAAGCTTCTGTTCACGGCGTGTGTCGATGCATCTGCAGCTTCGACAAGTCGCTGAACCCCTGCTGGGCCAGACGGGTGCGGATCGCCGCCTCGTCGGCCGCCGAAAGGCGCGGTTGGCGCGAGAGGATCCAGAGGTACTCGCGCTTGGGCTCGCTGATGACAGCGTAGCGGCCGTCGTCGGCCAATTGGATCACCCAGTAGCTGCCCCAGCCCACGGGCAGCCAACGCAGCCATGCCGGCAGGAAGCTGACCTCCAGCCTCGCTGGGGCCAAGGTGGTGCCGTTGAGAGTGCCCGTCGGGCGGGCCTGACCCAGCGCCTCGTCCATGCGGCCGTCGGCCTGACGGCAGCGGTTCTTCACCTCCACCGTGCCGTCCGACAACTGTCGGTAGGTGGCCGTGGTGTCGCTCACGCACTGGCGCTGAAAGACGTTGGGGAACAACGCCACCTGGTACCACACGCCCATGTAGGGAGGCACCTCCAAGGAAGGCAAAGACTGCAAAGGGGCCGGGGCTGCAACACTTGCAGCTGGTGCTGGTGCAGCAGGGGCACCCGGTGACTGCGCGAAGGCGGTCACTGAGGCTGCCCCCAGAAGACCCGCCGCCACACAACGCAGGGTGTTGGAGACTGGGCGGCCATGGCGCAGGGCGGTCCCTAGATCGTGTTCTGAGCAGCTCAGCTTGTTCATGACGGCCTCTTTCTCATCCATACAAGACAGCGCTGAGCCTCCAGGCTCGGCACCTTCAGTGGTTCCACGTGAAACACCTCGACGCCTGTGGGCAGGTCGGCCAGTTCGTCCTCCGGCACTCGGCCCTTCATCGCCATCCAGCTGCCTTGTGGGTTCAGCAGATGGGCGGTCAGGGAGACGAAGTCCGCCAGGGAGGCGAAGGCGCGCGACGTCACGATGTCATACCCAGGCAGCTCGGGCAGGTCCTCGACACGGGCGTGCTGGGCCTGCAGCTGGGGCAGACCGAGTTCGGCCGACACCTGGCGGATGAAACTGGCCTTCTTGGCTACCGCATCCACACAGGTCACCTCCCAGCGTGGTTCGACGATGGACAGCACCACACCGGGCAAGCCTGCCCCGCTGCCCACGTCCAACACCCTGATCTTTCGGGCGGTCGTCTGATCGTCAGACCCCGCGTGGGACAGTTGCCGCCGCAGCGAAGGCACCACCGCCAAACTGTCCAGCAGATGCTGGGACAGCATGTCAGCTGGGTCGCGTACCGCGGTCAGGTTGTAGACCCGGTTCCAACGCGCGATCAGCGCGAGATACTCGATCAATTGCCTTCGCGCGGGCAGCGCCAGTTCCAGCCCCAAGCGCTCCAGGCCCTGGTCCAGAGCAGGCGATATCGATGTCATGAGATCGGTCATGCGATTGAAATTGCGCGCTGTCTACGGCGCACTCAGACACTGGAGTCTGCATCAGACCATGAAGGACTGAAAACGTCTGTATCAAGGCCTCTGGTCTGGTCAGGCCCGTGGAGATGGCGGGTTACCCGAGGAGCGCGTTGGCCGGAACGTTTCACCTCAACATGGAGATGGGAAGGACTGAGCATGGATGGCGTAGCAGGAGCGATGGGGCCTTTGGGTGCCGTGGGCACCTTGATGTTGGGATTGTTCGGTTTGGTAGCGCCCATGCGAGCTGCGCGGATGGTGGGGTTGGTGCCGGAAGGAAGCCGGGGGATCTCAGAGCTTCGGGCAACTTACGGAGGGCTGTTCATAGCTATGGGCTTGGCCTGCCTGGTACTTCAAGACCCTGCAGCCTACGGCGTGGCCGCCTTCGCCTGGCTGGGCGCGGCCGTCGGACGCGCGATTTCGATGGCGGTGGACCGAAATGTGTCTTGGCTCAACGTGGGCGGCCTCGCGCTGGAAGCCCTTTTGGGTGCCCTGCTCTGGACGGGCACTTGAGCGGTTAGCGCGCCATCGGTTGAGACCTTGGCGCGCACCGAAGAGCACACCCGCAGAAGGCAGGAGCCGCCCGCAGTCTGGCGGTCTCTGTTGAGCACCTACGGGGTCAGGCCGCCTCGTCTGCCGACGCCCAACTCTGCGCCGTGTGGTCTTCACGCACGTTTTGGCCCTGCTGCTTCAGTCGCCCTTTCTTCAGGTGCACCAATAGCAGCGAGATAGCCGCCGGGGTCACCCCCGGCACACGCGACGCCTGACCGAGGGTCTCCGGGCGATGGCTGCTGAGCTTCTGGCGCACCTCAAAGGACAGCGCCTTCACCGCCTGGTAGTCCAGATCCGCCGGCAGGGGCAAGTGCTCGTACGCCGCGGCACGGGCCACTTCGTCCTGCTGCTTGTCGATGTAGCCAGCATATCGGGTGGCGATCTCCACCTGCTCAATCACGGCGTCTGCCAGTTCCGTACCCAACTCCGCACGCAGTGTTTCACGTGAAACAGCGGCCTCGGGGCGGGCAATGGACGCCACCTCGGACACGGCGTCAAAGCCAATGCCGGGGCGGCGCAGCAGGTCGAGCAGGCTGTGCTCATGCTCCAGCGCCTTGCCCAGCAGTCGCTCGGCATCCGCTGCCGGCAACACCGCCGGGTGCACCCAGGCCGACTTCAAGCGCTGTGTTTCACGTGAAACAGCGTCCCGCTTGC
>CAYSOD010000177.1:1490-7718 GCA_964432385.1 uncultured Rubrivivax sp. | reverse complement strand
TGTGATGGGGCCGAATGCGCGCGAACTGCTGGCGCGGGTGTCGCCTGATGATCTTTCAACCAGCGCCTTGAAGTTCTCGCACACCCGCGAGATCGACCTGGGTCACGCCCGGGTGCGAGCCGCCCGCATGGCCTACGTGGGCGGACCGGGTTACGAGCTGTACGTGCCCGTGGAGATGACGCGGCACGTGTACCTGGCGCTGATGAACGCCGGCCAGGACCTGGGCCTGCGCGACGCGGGCTACTACGCGCTGGACGCCTTGCGCATCGAGGCCGGGCGCCGCGCCTGGGGGGCGGAGCTGGGCCCGGACGAGACGCCGTTCGAGGCGGGGCTGGAGTTCGCGGTGAAGCTGGACAAGCCCGGCTTCATCGGCCGCGAGGCCCTGCTGGCCGCACGCGGCCAGCCGCTGCGCAAGAAGCTGATGGGTTTCGTGGTGAACGACCCCGCACACTACCTTTGGGGCGGCGAGAGCATCGTGCTCGACGGCCGGCCGGTGGGTGAGGTGTCTTCTGCCGGCTGGAGCCTGAAAGCCGGCGCCTGCATGGCCCTGGGCTATGTGCGGGGCGAGGCGGTGGCGGCGGTGCACGACGGCACGGCCGTGCAGATCGATCTCTGGGGAGAGCCGGTGGCGGCCACGGCCCGGCGGGTGTAGGGCGGCGTGCGCAGCTCTGGGCTGCCCGGTTTCAGCGGGCTGCCAGCGCCTTTTCCACCGCGGCCACCAACGGCGCGCTGGTGGGTGTGACCTCACTCGTGAAGCTGGCCACGGGCTGGCCCTGGCGGTCCACCAAATACTTGTGGAAGTTCCAGCGCGGCGTCTGGCCCGTGGCCTTGGCCAGTTGCGCGTACAGCGGGTTGGCGCCCGCCCCCTTGACCACCGTCTTGGCAAACATCGGGAACTTCACACCATAGGTGTTGAAGCACAGCTCGGCGATCTGCTGGCTGCTGCCGGGCTCCTGCTGGCCGAAGTCGTTGGACGGGAAGCCCATCACCACCAGCCCGCGCGGGGCGTACTTCGCGTGCAGCGCCTCCAGCCCTTCATATTGGCTGGTGAAACCGCAGTAGCTGGCGGTGTTCACCACCAGCAGCACCTTGCCCGCGTACTGGCACAGCGCCTGCGGCTTGTCGTCCTGCAGACGTGGAAAGCTGTGCTGCAGCAGCGCTGGGCAGGCGGCAGCCGGTGCACTGGGTGCAGCGGCCTGAGGCGCTTTGGAGGGCGCCGCCGGCTGAGTACTCTGGGCCAGCGCGGAAGATGCGGTCAAGGCGATGCTGAGCAAGCCCCACACGGCTGTCACTCGAAGAGCACTTTGTTGGGGATGGATGGGGCAGTGAAGGGTGGTTTGCTTCATGGTGCGTTGCGCGGTGTCGGGCGAGCGTAGACAGATCTTGGCGCATCCCGGACTTGCGTGCCAGTTCGGGGTCAACCGAGGTCGGGAACAGCGGCCTGATCACCGGGTTGGGCCGGTAGACCGTCAGCCCCTTCAAGCCGTGACGCCAGGCGTAGCGCAGGAGCCGGTCCACCTGTGCAGCGGTGTCGCCAGGCCGCAGCAGCACGGTCTTGCTGATCGCGGCGTCGATGAAGGGCGCCACCGCCTCGGCCATCGCCACCTGCCGCAAGGGCGAGACCGACGCCGCAGTGACGAAGGCAGGTGGCAGTCCATCGTCGAGCGGCATGGCGGGTCCGCGAGCCCGCTCTCCCGAGCAGGTCTGTCGCCCTGCACGGCGGATACCTGCGCGGTAGGTGCGCCAGGCATGGTTGGCAAAGCGCAGCGTCTCGACGCTGCCGTCGCGGCGGTGCACGGGGCGCACGGTCTGCCAGGCCCACACCGGCTCGATCCCGCTGGCCACGTTGTCGGCCATCGCCAGGCTGATGCTGCCCGTCGGGGCCACCGACAGCAGGTGCGAGTTGCGCAGCCCGTGCCTGGCAATGGCCGCTTGCAGCGCTGCTGGCAGGCGCGAGGCAAAACCGGGTGGCGCCAGGTGGCGGCGCGCGTCGAAGCTGGGGAAGGGCCCGCGCTCTTGGGCCAGCTCCACGGAGGCCTGCACGGCGCTGTGGCGCAGTGTCTGTGCGATGCGGGCGGCCGCTTTGCGGCCCTCGGTGCGGTCATAGCGCAGGCCCAGCATGATGAGCGCGTCGGCCAGCCCGGTAAAGCCCAGACCGATGCGGCGGGTCTGCAGCGCTTCGGTGCGCTGGGCGGCCAGGGGCCAGGTCGTGAGGTCGATCACGTTGTCCAGCATGCGCACGGCCGTGCGGGCCAGCGCGGCCAGGCCCTCCTCATCGAGGCGCGCCGAGGCGGTGAACGGGTGCCGCACCAGCCGCGACAGGTTGATGGAGCCCAGGCAGCAGCTGCCGTAGGCCGGCAGGGGCTGCTCGCCGCAGGGGTTGGTGGCGCGCAGCGTCTCACGCCAGGCCAGGCTGTTGTCATGCTGAAGGCGGTCCAGAAACAGAACGCCAGGCTCGCCACGTTGCCAGGCTGCGTGCACCAGATGCTGCCAGCGCGCGCTGGCGTCGGGGTTGTTTGCTTCCAACCTCTGCATGAAGGCGTCGCTCAGGCCCACCGACAGGTTGAAGTGCGTCAGCCCGCCGGCCGCCTTGGCCTCGACGAAGGCGCCCAGGTCCGGGTGGTCCACGTGCAGCACGCCCATCAGGGCGGCGGGGCGGGCGCGGACGTGACGAGCTGCTGCAGGAAGCTGAGCTCGGCGCGTTCGTCCACCTGGCGGATGCTGCGCGCTGGGGACGCTGAGGTGATCAGGGTTCGCCATCCCCAGGGCCTCGCAGCGTTGCGCCTCGGCCTCGCACGAGGCGCTGGGCTCTGCGGTGCAGGCCTGCGCGGCACATTCAAAGGCCTGCAGCGCCGGCACCACCTGGCCCGGGCCCAGCGCCGAAAAGTCCAGCCCCACCCCGCCCCCCAGGCGCAAGGTGCAGGCCGTTTCTTCCAGGGCGGTGGCCAACGCTGGCAACCCCTGTTCCTGATCGCCGTCGGCGGGCCCCAGTGGCTGCACGAAGCAGTTGATGAGCGGTCGCGCAGGCATGCGGCCTGCGCCGGCCAGGATCCGCCCGGCCGGGATGAACCCCGCCCCCAGAGCCCGCTCGAAGCGCTGGGCCCAGTCTGAGCGGGTCTGCGACGCTTCGGCTTGGGCCAGTGCCCGCGCCACCCGGCGGTTCACGTCTGCGGGCGTGAGCTCTCCCGTCGCGGCGTACTTGTGCCGCAGCACGGCCAGACTTGATGGTTGAGGCTCCAGCGTGCTGGCGTCGTCGCAAAGATCCGCTTCAGATTGGTGAGGTGGCCTTCTGCGCTGCCCGGCCATGTGAATGTCCTCTGCACACCTCGCTCAACACGCGGGCCTTCGCACATGGTCACCCATCCAAGCCTTGGTCGGGTGAGGCCGCTCACCTTTTCCTCAGCCCCAGCACCATCACCGCGCCCACCACCAGCAGCGCGCCCAGCCACTGCACGGGGGCCATCGCCTGGCCGAGGATGGGCCAGGCCAGCAGCAGGGCGGCCACGGGCTCCACGTTCATGATGGGTGAGCTGCCCACCACCCCCAGCTTGGGCAGCAGGGTGAACATCACCGTGAAGCCGGTGCCGTAGAGAAAGGTCAGCGCCGCCAGGCCCCACCAGCCGGCCGGTGCGTTGGGCCAGTGCAGCCCGGTCTGCGTGCCTGCCACGGCGAAGGTCAGCACGGCCACGATGCCCATGGTCAGGGCCGAGCGGAAGCGGCCGTCCAGCGCCGCCACCTCATGCTGCGTCAGCACCAGGATGAGGCCGAAGGTGGCCGACGCTGCCGTGGCGAAGGCCGCGCCCGCACCAATGCGGCCCCACTGGCCCTGCGCGCCCAGGCCCGAGGCCGCGCCCACCACGTCCAGGGCCAGCGCCAGGCCGAAGAGGATGACCGGCATGGCCACCAGCACCGCGCGTTCGGGCCGGTGCCGGTACAGTGCCCAGGCCCAGAAGGCCGCCCACAGCGGGTAGGTGTTGAAGGCCAGGAGGGCCAAGCCCACGGGCAGGCGCGCCACCGAGGAGTACAGCCACGCGCTCTGCAGCGCCACCAAGGTGCCGATCAGCGCCATCATCCACCGGTGGCGCGTGGTCATCTGCACTTTCACGCGCATGCTCACCACGATCAGCGCCACCACCAAAGCGGTCACCGCGCTGCGCGAGGCCACGGCGGTGATCACGTCCACCCCATGGTCCATGGCAATGCGCGCCGCCACATGGTTGCCCGCCATCATGCAGGCCAGCAGCAGCAAGGTGGCAAAGGCCTGCGGGGACAGGGCGGCGGTCTTGACGCTGGGTGAACTCATGGACCCAGCTTACGCGATGCCGAGGGTCGGCCGGGCCCTGGATGCCGGCTCTGGCCAGGCGCTGCGGGCCTGCGCTCGTGCTTGTCTCCGACGCTGCTGGTTCTGGTGCCCCGCGTACAGTCGGCAGCGCCTTGCTGCGTCCTGCACCTCACCCCCTGACGAATCAACTATCCTTGTCTTGATGGAACCCCCGAACATGAATGCCAGCGACTTCCAGACCCTGCTCTACGCCGTGGACGACGGCGTGGCCACGGTGACCTTGAACCGCCCGGACAAACTCAACGCCTTCACGGCGCAGATGCGCGACGAGCTGATTGCCGCCTTCGACCTGACGGACGCCGACGATGCGGTGCGCGCCGTGGTGGTCACGGGTGCGGGCCGGGCATTCTGCGCTGGGGCTGACCTGGCCGCGGGCGGCAACACCTTCGACTACGCCAAGCGCCAGGATCCGCGGCGCGAGGCCACGATGGCCGGGGACGTGTACCGGGACGGCGGCGGGCAGGTGACGCTGCGCATCTTCCGCAGCCTGAAGCCCGTGATCGGTGCCATCAACGGCGCGGCCGTGGGCATCGGGGCGACCATGCAGCTGCCCATGGACGTGCGCATCGCGTCCACGCAGGCGCGCTTCGGCTTTGTGTTCGCACGCCGCGGCATCACGCCCGAAGCCGCCTCGTCCTGGTTCCTGCCCCGGTTGGTGGGCATGCAGAGAGCGCTGGAGTGGTGCATCAGCGGGCGGGTCTTCGCCGCCGACGAAGCCCTGGCCGGCGGACTGGTGCGCTCGGTGCACGAACCGGCCGATCTGGTGGCCGCCGCGCAGCAGCTGGCCCGCGAGATGACGTCCCACAGCGCCCCAGTGTCCGTGGCCCTCACGCGGCAGTTGTTGTGGCGCATGGCAGGTGCTGCGCACCCCATGGACGCGCACCGTCTGGACAGCCGGGCCATCCAGTCGCGCGGACAGGCGCAGGACGTGCGCGAAGGCGTGGGGGCGTTTCTCGAAAAACGTGAGCCCGTCTGGCCCGACCGTGTCAGCACGGACCTGCCGGGCTTCTTCGACTGGCGCGGCGAGCCGCCGTTTGTCTGAGGCTTGGGCGAGGGCGTCCCTCAGCCGCCCGCCGCCCGCTGCCGGGCTTCGTGCAAGGCAGCCAGGGAGATCTTGCGCACCTCCACCTTGCTCAGCTCGATGTGGGCCTTGAGCAGCAGGCGGGCCGGCTCGGCCTTGCGCTGGATGATCTGGCGCAGGATCTTGGCGTGCTCGGCATAGGTGGCTTCGATGCGGTCGGGCCGCGTGAAGTCCAGGCGCCGCACCACGCGGATGCGCTCGGTGACGTCCCAGTGCACACGGGCCAGTTCCTCATTGCCGCAGGCGCGCACCAGCGTGCTGTGGAATTCCTCGTCCAACGTGCCCACCTCGCGCGCATCGGTCAGCCGCTCGGCCGCGGGCACCAGCCACACGGCCTTGAGGGCCTCGAGCTCGGGGGCGGGGGCGCTGCGGCTGGCCAGGCGGTCGATGCTGGCCTGCTCCAGGATGATGCGCAGGTCATAGAGCTGGTCCAGCCGCGCAAAGTCGATGGGCCGCATCATCCAGCCGCTCTTGCTCTCTACCTCCAGCAGGCCTTCGTTGCGCAGGCGAAACAGCGCCTCGCGCACCGGGGTGCGGCTCACCCCCAGCCGGCGGCCGATCTCCAGCTCGGAGAATCGGTCGCCCGGCACCAGGCGAAAGTCGTGCATCTGCGCCTTGAGCTCGGCGTAGACCTGATCGGCCAGGTTGGCGCGGGGCGAGGCCTCGGAGGGCGTGGGGGAGGCCAGGTGTAAGGAAGGGCTGCGGGTCATGGCAGGCTCGAGGCAGGCTCAGTTCGCAGAGGCGCAGAGGGGTTGATCGCCAGGGGAATCCGCGGAAAGTGGCAGGCCACCTGGTGGACCACTGG
>CAYSOD010000177.1:0-1390 GCA_964432385.1 uncultured Rubrivivax sp. | reverse complement strand
TGGGACCCGCCCACCTCCACCATGCGCCCCAGGTACATCACGGCCACGCGGTCGGTCAGCAGGCGCACCACATTCAGGTCGTGCGAGACGAAGATGGTGGACAGGCCCAATTCACGGCGCAGGCGGTCCAGCAGTTGCAGCACCACCGCTTGCACCGACACGTCCAGCGCCGCGGTCGGCTCGTCCAGGATCAGCAGCCGGGGCCGGGGCGCCAGCGCGCGGGCGATGCCCACCCGTGCCTTCTGCCCGCCCGAGAGCTGGTGGGGAAAGCGTGACAGCAGCTCCGAGGGCAGCCCCACCTGCGCGGCCACCTCGTCAACACGCGCCTGGGCGGCTGCAGCGTCCATGCCGGCCAGCAGGCGGCAGGGCTCGGCGATGGTGTCGCGCGCGGTGTAGCGCGGGTTCAGGCTGTCGGTCGGGTCCTGGAACACCATCTGGATGGCCGCGCGCTGTGGTGTTCTCGCGAAGGTGCGGGCGGGCATCTCTGCGAGGTCCTGCCCTTCAAAGACGATGCGCCCCTCTGACGGGTCCAGCAAGCGGGTCAGCAGCCGCACCAGCGTGGACTTGCCGCAACCCGACTCACCCACCAGCCCCAGGCTCTCCCCTGGGGCCAGGTCAAAGGACACGTCGTCCACCGCGTGCAGGAAGGAGCCGCGCCGGCCGCTGACGGCAAAGCGCTTGTGCAAGCGCTCCACCTGCAGCAGCGGCTGGATGGGCGCTGACGTGGGCGTGGGGGCGCGCAGGTCCCGCTCAGTCATGGCGTGCCTCTTCTGCCGCGGCGTCGGCGGCGCGGCCTGTGTTCCCGCTACTGATGACCGGGCCTGGTTCCATCTCCGCCCTTGCATCCGCGGTCCCGGTCGCGCTCCCGTTCAACGGGTGCCAGCAGGCCACCGCGTGGTCTTGAGTCACGTCCAGCGTGGGCATCACCGTGCGGCAGCGTTCGTCGGCACGCTCACAGCGCTCGGCAAAGCGGCAGGCCGGCAGGTCGCTGCGCCGCAGGTCGGGCAGTTGGCCGGGCACGGGAGCCAGCGCGTCCAGGGCCGTGTCGGGCCCGGGGGTGGACGACATGAGGCGGGCGGTGTAAGGGTGGCGTGGGCCGGCGAAGAGCTTCCCGGTGGGGGCCGACTCCACCGCGTGGCCTGCATGCATCACCACGATGCGGTCGCAGTGGTCGGCCGCCAGTGCCAGATCGTGCGTGATGAACAGCGTGGCCATCTGCCGCTCGCGGGCCAGCGTGGTGATCAAGTCCATCACCGCGGCCTGGGTGGTCACGTCCAGCCCAGTGGTGGGCTCGTCGGCGATCAGCAGGCTGGGCCGGCAGGCCAGGGCGATGGCGATCATCACCCGCGGGCACATGCCGCCCGACAGTTCGAAGGGGTAGGCCTTCGCC
>CAYSOD010000176.1:0-7766 GCA_964432385.1 uncultured Rubrivivax sp. | reverse complement strand
CTTGGCGCCCGGGCTGGCAGAGCGGTAGAAGGTGCCCACCATGGGGGACTTGATGACCCGCGCCGCCGGCGCCTCGATGCTGGGGGCGGCTGTGGCTGCGGCCACCGGGGCCACCGGAGCAGCGGCCACCGCGACCGGCGCCATCGCCACCGGCGCGGCGGGTACCAGGCCTGCCACCGCGGCACCGGCCTTCACGATCCTGACCTTGCCTTCGGCTTCGGTGATCTCCAGTTCCGAAATGCTCGACTCGGAAACGAGGTCGATCAGGGTCTTGAGCTTGCGCAGGTCCATCGGGGCTCCTCGGGTCATGGGCTCGCTGTCGTGAGCGAGCCTTGTGGGACGGGCCTTTGGCCAAGCCTCAGAGGGCTGGGTTTCAGGCGTCGCCTTCGTCTGTGCGGCCCCGCAGTGTAATGAACTGACGGCATTTGTCGTCAATTCGCACGGATTTGACCGACCATTGCCATTTCGGTGTTGGTCAAGAGGCCCGAAGGTTCCGCGAACAGGCATGATCAGATGCCCTGCTCCAATGCCACGCGGGGAATATCAGGTGCTTCAGGCCTGCCGTAGAAATCCTGCTATCACCCGACTTTGAAGAAAGTTGGGGCGACTTTGACAGCAGAAGCGAACTACAAGAGCATTTGGTGGATGCTCATGGGCATTCCGGGGTGTCGCCATGGTCCACCGGTGCCCTCATCGGGTGACCTGCTCAGACAGCCCGCGCCCAGGCGGCGAGTTCTTCGTAGCTGGTTTGCCCCAGCTTGCGGTGGACAAGCCGCCCGCTCCGGTTGAACACGGCCGTGAAGGGCAGCGCGCCTTGCGTGTTGCCCAGATCCCGGCTCAGAGCCGAACCCTCCAGGCCGGCCAGGCCAACCGCAAAGCCCAGAGGCTGACGCTGAAGGAAGTCGTTGACTGGCTGCAGCTTGTCCACGGCCAGCCCCACGACCTGCCAGCCCTGGGAAGACCATTCGCGATGAAACCGGTCCAACTCCGGCAGTTCCTTGATGCAGGGCGGGCACCAGGTGGCCCAGAAGTTCAGCACCAGAGGCCGTCTCTGCAGGCTGGACATCCGCAACTCGCCGCCGTCCGGCGTCGGAAAGCGCAATCCCCACAACAGGCTTTCGGGGCTTTCGGCGCTTGCGGCCTCGTCACGGCTTCGCCAGACCTGCCAGAGCACGCCAGACGCTGCTGCGGCCACCGCCACGCCCGCCACCAAGGTTCGTCTTCGGGGGCGGTGCGCTTGCTCTGACGCGCTCATGATGGAGTCCTTCTGGCGAGGGTGTCGTGGCCCTGGCGGGGTAGGGCCGGCTCTGCTGCGCCCTCCGTCTGAGAGGCACTCTCCTGCGCCATGAGCCGCTGGAGGCTGGCCAGGTCGGCACGCCAGGTCCGCCCTGCAGCGTCTGGCTTCAGGGCGCCGCGAAGGTCGTCATGGTCGTTGACGATCAGATGGACCGTGACGGGCTGACTCAGAGCGCGGCAGGGAGAACTGACGGTCAGCACGTCTCGCGCGGCGGCATGGCCCGCGTCCAGCACGTGCACGTCGTGGTCGATGCCCATGTTCAGCAAGGCGATCTCGGCCGCCTTGCTGTCGTCGCAGAAAAGTTCAATGTGCACCGCGGACTCCCGCGTGGCCGTGCCGCGCCAGACGGCACCAGTCAGGTGAGGCCGGAACTCGGCCAGTCGTTGCATCCACACCAGCGCCACCTCCCGCAGGGCCGCCAGTTCGGCCGGCTGGGTGTCGGCCATGAAGAGCTCGATGTAGGCGCGCACCTCGTCTTCCACCTGCTCGTTCGAGGGCATGTCCGCCCGCGTTGCCCCACCGCGCCGGCTCAAGGCCCGGGCGGCCTTGTGCTTGGCGGCACCGTACTCGAGCCCCGTTTCCACGACCAGGCGTGCCGCCGCGACGGCGATCTCTTCGGTCAGGCTGTCGCTCATGGTGAAGTGTGGTCTAGAGATTGAGGGGGCTGGTGCAGGTATTGGGGCCAGGCGTCGGGCAGGCTTCAGGGCAGTTCTACCGCACCCATGCGGGCGACGATCGTGGCGCTTCGCGCCAGCACGTAGTCCGAGCCAGGCCGCTTTTCGAAGCGCTTGGGCGCGGGCAGCATCACGGCCAGCCGCGCGGCCTGGTCCGCACTCAGTCGTTGGGCATCCACCCGGAAGTAGTGCCGGGCGGCGGCCTGCGCGCCAAACAGGCCTTCACCCCATTCCACGCTGTTGAGGTAGATCTCCAGGATGCGGTCCTTGGGCAGGATCGCCTCCAGCATCAGCGTGATCACGAACTCCTGCGCCTTGCGCAGCACCGTGCGCTCGCCTGAGAGGAACAGGTTCTTGGCCAGTTGCTGGGTGATGGTGGAACCTCCCACCACTTTGGGCGGCGGCCTGCCGGGCGCAGCGGGCTGCCGCTCGGCGCGAGCCTCTGCGCGCTGGTTGCGGTCCCAGGCCTTCTCCACGGAGGCCCAGTCCACCCCGCCATGGCTGGCAAAGGCGGCGTCCTCGCTGGCGATGACCGCGCGCTTGAGTTGCACCGAGATACGATCGGCGTCGACCCACTGCTGGCTCCACTCGATGCGCCCCCGGGTGCTGAGTAACCGCCAAGCTTCGCTCCGCTGGAAGGTGGTGGAGGCGGGGTCCGTCCACCGCATGGCCAGGATGCGCAGGGCAAAGCTCAGCTGCAAGGCCAGCAGCGCCACGGCCAGCAGCAAGACCACCCGCGTCAGATGGCGCAGCAGGGGCGTCACGCGGAAGCCCCCAGCCGGTGCCGCAGGGCCTGCAGCACCGGCGCGGTCTGAGGGCGCACACCGCGCCAGATGAGGAAGGCCTCCGCAGCTTGCTCCACCAGCATGCCCAGGCCGTCGCGCGCCAGGGCCCCATGCCGCAAAGCCCACGCCAGAAAGGGCGCGGCGGCGGGGCCGTACATCAAGTCCACCGCCAGGCTGCCAGGCCGCAGCACCTCATCGGGCACAGGGACCCCGGCGCCGGCCAGGCTGGAGGCGCTTGCGTTGAGGATGATGTCGAAAGCCTGTCCGGGCGCGTCCAGGCCCGCCGATTCCAGCGTGGCGCCGCAGGCCCTGGCGAGATCCTGGTGCGAGGCCGCCAGGGCATGGGCCTTGTCGCGCGTGCGGTTGGCCACCACGACTTGTGCCGGGTGGCCCTCCAACACGGGCCCAAGGACCCCGGCGGCCGCGCCGCCCGCTCCGATGAGCAGCACGCGCTGCCCACGTAAGGACCATCCGGCGTGCTGCTCCAGGTCGCGCACCAGACCGGCACCGTCGGTGTTGTCGGCTCGGTACTGTCCGTCTTCAAAGCTCAATACGTTGGCTGCACCGGCCCGGCGGGCTCGTGGCGTCACCTGCGTGGCCAGACCGCAGGCCTCCTGCTTGAAAGGGACGGTGACGTTGCAGCCCCGCACGGGCCCACCCGCGGTGTCGGCTGCCAGCGCGTGCACGGCGTCCACGAAGCCGTCCAAGGGGCACAGGCGGCGGTCGTAGTGCAAGGCCTGTCCGGTCTGCTGTGCAAACGCGGCGTGGATGACGGGCGAGTGGCTGTGTGCCACGGGGTGGCCCAGAACGAAGTAGCGGTCGACGGTCATGATGCGTGCAGCCGAACTTCAGGGCTTTGGCCCGTTGGGCAGGGGGTTCAAGGTCCGGGCTTCGAACCCGTCTTCGCGCGTGAAGCGAAAGCGCGAGGTGACGACGATCTGGTCCGCCTCCCGACGCATCGTGGCAGTGAAGGGGCCGAAAGGCCCGGCCGCGCGCACGATGGCCAGCGCTCTCTGGTCCAGCAAACGAGACTGCGATGGACGTATCACTTCAGCCTCGACCACGCGCCCGGAGGCGTCCACGGTGACGTTCATGGTGAGTTCGCCATAGAGCTTCTGCCCCTGCGCTTCCGGGAAGTCACGGGTCCCGCGTTCCTCAATCCGGCGCCGCAGGGCGTCGTAGTACAGCGCGTACACGGCCTCTTGGGTGGCCGGGCTCACGTAGCGTTTGCGCGGCCGCGCGTTCTCCTCGTTGATGCGCTTCTCGATCTCGGCGAGCTGCTTGATCATCTGGCGCCGCCGCTCGCGCTCGGCCTGCTGTTCTGGCGTTCCTGCCTCGCCCGCGGTGTCGGGCGGCATCAGTGCGGCTTCCCTGCGCATCTGGGCCAGCAGCTGCATCTGCTCCTGCTGCATGCGGTCGATGCGCTGGCGGGCGTCGTCGGGCGAGTCGCCCAGGCGGACTTCGGCAGAGGCGGCCAGCGGTGAAGTGGCCCGCCCTTGCGCCGCCTCGCCGCCACCGGCCAGGTTGGCCTGCGCGATGGCCTGGGCCTTGACGGGCGCTTCGTTCGAGCGGGCGTTGACCAGAATCACCTCCAGTGGTGTGTCGGTCAGCATGCGGTCAAAGGCCTGGGGGTCGACAAAGCGGATGGTCAGCAGTCCCGCGTGCAGAGCCACGGACAGACCCAAGGCCGCTTGCAGCGTGGTCACCTTGGACAGTCGCGGGAACATGGTGCACGGGCCCAGCTGCCGTGGCCGATCAGGCCGCGCCCGTTCCGAGAGGGGAGGGGTTCGGCGGGGTGCCACCCACCTGGTCGGCGCCTAGCGTTGCGAAGGCGTCTCCCACATCGATGGCCAGCGCCAGGGGCCCGGCGGCCGGGCTCTCCTCGTCTTCTTCCACTTCGTCAGGGGCCGCGGCAGCCTCGTCCAGCCGGGCCACCAGCGCGCCCCACACGTCTAGGGTCAGCAGGTCGCAGCCGGTGATGCGCACCCGTACCCGGGTGCCACGCGGCAGGCTTTCGGTGCCGTTAGCGCGCAGCACCAGCGGCAGCGTGTCGGCGCGCACGAGGCCGTCCTTCATGACGGCAGCCTCCATTTCGGTGACCCCGTTCTGCTCCAGCCAGCGCAGGGTCCAGAAGCGCTCGATGCCGTTCTGGAAGGCGTTGTAGGCGGTGTAGGCGCCATCGAAGCCCGAGATGATGGAGAACAGCGTGGCGTCCTTGGGCTTGAACGCGGCCACCAGGGCCGCCGTGGCCCCATGCCGTGCGCAGGCGATGATCTGCCACTGGTTCACCAGGTCCACATAGCGCCGCAGCGGTGAGGTGGCCCAGGTGTACTGCGCCACCCCCATGCCCGCGTGGGGCAGGGCCTTGGTGCCCATGCGCACCTTCACCCCGGGCAGCAGGCTGGCCTGGCTGCGGTAGATGCCGGGTACGCCGAACTGCGCCAGCCAGCCGCCCCAGTGGCTGTTGGCCAGGATCATGGCCTCGGCCACGATCAGGTCCAGCGGTGCGCCGCGCTGGCGCGTGGAGATGAGCACCTGCTCGTGGCCCTGCGGCTCGCTGGCGGGTGCGTCTGCAGCGCGCTCGAGTTTGAAGTTGTAGTCGGGGCGGTTGAAGGTCTCGGGCTTGCCGCGCACCTGTTCGCGCTGGGCCTTCAGGTGGCGCGCCAGGCGGAAGGCAAAGCTCAGCTCGGCCGGGAAGGGGTGCTCGGCCGGGGCCTGGCCGGTCAGCGTGGCCTCGGTGATCACGTTGTCCAACTGGTCGTGCCTGAGGTTGGCCACTATGGGTACGCGTTCGATGCGTGTTTCCCGGCTGCGTACCTCCAGCGTGGCCTCATCAAAGGTCACGTACAGGCTCACCGCGGGGCAGTCGCGCCCCTCGGTCAACGTGAAGGCCTGCACGATCTCGTCGGGCAGCATGGTGAGCTTCCAGCCCGGCATGTACACCGTAGACAGGCGCTCGCGCGCCACCTTGTCGATGGGCGAGTCGGGGGCGATGGCCAGCGCCGGGGCGGCGATGTGCACGCCGAAGATCACGGTGCCGCTGCCCAGGCCGCGCACCGACAGCGCGTCGTCGATCTCGGTGGTGTGGGAGTCGTCGATGGAAAACGCCTGCACCTCGACCAGCGGCAGCTCGTCCTTCTGCGCCGGCACGCTCAGGGGCGGGAAGCCCGTGCCCTTGGGGAACTGCTCGAACAGGAAGCGCCGCCAGTGGAACTGGTAGGGGCTGTCAATGGCGCCAGCTTGCTTGAGCAGGTCCAGCGGGGCGCGCTGCGAGCGCTTGGCCGCCTCGACCACGGCCTTGTACTCGGGCCCGTTCTTGTCGGGCTTGAACAGGATGCGGTAGAGCTGCTCACGCACGGGGGCCGGGCAGTTGCCGGCGGCCAGCTCGGCCGCCCAGGCGTCGATCTGCGCCAACTGCTGTTGCTTGCGCTCGATGGCCAGCAGGGCTGCCTTGACGGTCTCCTCCGGCGCCTTGCGGAACTGCCCCTTGCCCACACGGCGGAAGTAGTGCGGCGCCTCGAACAGGCGGAACAAGGCCGCCGCCTGGCGCTCCACGCCTGCCGAGGCGTCAAAGTAGTCGCGGGCGAAGTCCACGAAACCAAAGTCGGCCTCCGGGGCGAACTCCCAGGCCAGGTCCAGGTCGATCTCGGCGGCCAGGCGCTGGCCCGCGTCGATCAGCGCGGCCGGCGCAGGCTTGTCAAAGCGCAGCAGCACGTGGGCGGCCTTGACCTTGACCCGCTTGCCGGAGTCCAGCTCCACCTGCACCGAGGCTTCGGCCTCGGACATCACTCGGCCAGCCAGGAACTTTCCGGCTTCTTCAAAAAGGGCGTACATCACCAGCATTGTCAGCCCTCGGCGGGCGGGCCGAGGGCGTTGCCGCTCAGCCCCCTTGGCGCCGGCGTGGAAGGCCGGCCGTGCCCCTGCCGGGTCGCGTTCCGGGTCAGACCGTCAAGCCGCCCGCCACCTCGATCACCGCGCCGTTGACGTAGCTGGCCTCGTCGCTGGCCAGAAAGGCGTAGACGTTGGCGATTTCCTCGGGCCGGCCCAGGCGGCGCAGCGGCACGTCGTCGCGCATCTGCTGCAGCACCTTGTCTGGGATGGTCGATAGGATGGGCGTTTCGATGAAGCCTGGGGCTACCGCGTTGACGCGCACCCCCTTGGGGCCGAGCTCTCGGCTCCAGGTCTTGGTGAAGCCGATGACGCCGAACTTGGAGGCGGCGTAGTTGGTCTGGCCGAAGTTGCCGTAGATGCCCACCACGCTGCTCGCGTTCAGGATCACGCCCGCACCTTGCGCCACCATGGTGTCGGCCACGGCCTGTGCGCAGTGAAAGACGCCGCGCAGGTTGACGTCGATGACGGCGTCGAACTGGGCCAGCGTCATCTTCTGCAGGCGCGCGTCCTTGGTGATGCCGGCGTTGTTGACCAGCACGTCGATGCGGCCGAGCTGCGCCTTGACAGCGTGGACCATGGCATCCACCTGGGCGCGGTCGGTCACGTCCACCATGAAGCCCTCGGCGCGCGCGCCCTCCGCTCTACAGGCGGCCACCGCCGCGTCAATGCCCTCGCGGCGCATGTCGCACACGGCCACCACCGCGCCCTCACGGGCGAACTTCACGGCCGTGGCCAGGCCAATGCCCTGGGCTCCGCCCGTGACGATGCAGATCTTGTCCTTCAGTCTCATGGTGTGTGGGGGTGTCGATACGGGCCCGGGCTTAACGGCGGGGCTCGGAGCCGGCTCCGGGGGCCAGGGCCTCGAGCAGCTTGCCGTGGATGCCGCCGAAGCCGCCGTTGCTCATGCACAGGATGTGGTCACCGGGTTGAGCCGCCTTCCGGACTTGCGCCACCAGGGCGTCGACCGTGTCAGCCACCACGGCCAGCGGGCCCAGCGGCGCCAGGGCGTCGCGCGCACTCCAGCCGTAGGGGCCCTGCAGGCAGAAGCTCAAGTCGGCCTCTTCCAGCGCCCAAGGCAGCTGCGCCTTCATGGTGCCGGTCTTCATGGTGTTGGAGCGC
>CAYSOD010000175.1:0-7831 GCA_964432385.1 uncultured Rubrivivax sp. | reverse complement strand
GCGTCGGAGAGGGCGCCCACAACCGCGGGGCTCAGGGACGCCAGGATGATGTTGAACATGATCACCAAGGCAATCAGGCGGGCCCGCAGAGGTGCAGGCGTCATCTCTTGCAGGGCGGTGGGGAAGAGCATGGTTCCGGCCATCAGCAAGCATTGGTGCAGGCCCATGAGGACGAAGAGCTCGACGGGGTTTCGAGCCAAAGGCAGGGCGGCCGCAAACAGTCCGCTGCCCAGCGCTGCGACGGTCAGCACCCGCACCGGCAGAAGGGCTCCATATCGCCGGGACAGAGGACCAAGCCCTGCATTGGCCACGGCCAGGCCCACAACCGCTGCGGCGAAAGTGGCCAGACCCATCGCGTTGCCCAACTCCAGTGGCGTCATGCCCATCTGCCGCGTGGCAATGACCGGAATGAACGCACCTGTGGCGCCGAAGCCGAACACCAGGAGGCCTACACCGATCATGAAGCTCGCAAACGTCACGACCTGCTCACGCAGATAGGGCCATACCGGCGCGCCGGATGTTCCAGGGGCCAATCCTGGGACCGTGGGGCGATCCGAACTCATCTTCACCAGCAAGACGGCTGGAACAAAGATCAGACCCATGGCACCTGCCAGCAGGAAGGCTAAGCGCCAGGTTTCCATGGCACGCATGGCCTCGGGCAGTGCCGGGCGCCACTGGTCAATGGCGAAGATGAGCCAACCGCACGCCGCAATGACCAGTCCCACCAGCAGGCGACCTGCAACCACTAGCGCTGAATTGGCGTACTGCCGCTGCTTACCAGAGAAGAGGTCGGGAACCAGCGCGTAGACGATGGGCAACATGCCCGCTTCGGCAGCGCCCACGAGTGAGGTAGCCAGGAACAGCTGAATGAAACTGCCCGCAAAACCGCTTGCCATGACCGTGGCGCTCCACAGGGCCAGGCAGCCTGCCAGAACAACTCGACGATCAAAACGGTCTGAGAGCCAGGCAATCGGGTAGCCGACGATTGCCGCAAAAATCGCGTGGCCCAGACCTTGCAAAAGTCCGAACTGCAGATCACTCAGCTCCAGCGCCTTGCGTAGCGGCTCGGCCTGCAGGGAGAAGATTTGCCGGTCGACGTAGGTGTAGAGCGTGGAAATCAGCAATACCGCCAGGCTCAGCCAACTGGTGAACGAGGCTTTGGCTGGCACGTGGCCAGTCTCAGTACGCGTATTCATGACAGGTCTCCAGCTGCTGGTGTAAAGCCGCATCGCTCAACTCTGAGCCTGTTGCGTACTGCATGGCCTCGTCAAGATCCCGACGCGCCCCCTGCTGCCATACGCGTGACTTGAGCCATTGCGCCATGAGCGACCAGTCGCCCTTCGCGATCCGGTCATCGAAGTCGCCGATATCCCGGCGCATGGCCGCCATGTTCTGGGCGGCGACCATCGCACCGAGCAAGTAGGTCGGGAAGTAGCCAAACATCCCGTGCACCCAGTGTGGATCCTGCAGAGGCCCTTCTGCGAAAGAACGGCTTGGCTCAATGCCCAGCAGCGCCGCTGATCGCTCCTCCCACAGCGCCGGAACGTCGGCCACTTCGACTGCGCCGTCGATCAAGGCCATCTCCACCTGCATGCGCAGCACGATGTGCAGGGGGTAGGTCAAGGCGTCTGCACTCACGCGCACATGCCCAGGGCGCACCCGTTGAACCAGGCGCAGCAGATTGGTGGGGTCGAAGGCCGGCTGATCGCCGAAGCATTCGCGCAAGAGTGGCGCCAGGGCCTGCCAAAAGGCTGGTCGTGCAACGAGTTGCCGCTCGAACGTCAGCGCCTGCCCTTCGTGGAGGGAAGCTGAATGTGGCCCACCCAGTGGCTGTCCCAGCCACTGCTGAGGCAGGTTCTGCTGGTAGCAGGCGTGGCCTGTCTCGTGCATCGTGCTGGTGAGCGCGGATATCAGATTGGCTTCGTCGAAGCGGGATGTCAGCCGAACATCCTCGGGCACACCTCCGGTGAAAGGGTGGACCGATACGTCAAAGCGGCCTGAGTCAAAACTGAAGCCGAGGCTGCGCATCACCTGTTCGCACAAGGCGCGCTGCGCTGGCACCGGGAACGGACCTGCGGGTTCCACAGGGGCGGGTGACGCCTGCTGCCGCGCCACTGCACGCTTGAGCAGTGGCGGAAGCCACAGCAGGATCCGTTCAAACAAGGGCAGGACTCTGGCCAGACGAAGGCCCGGCTCGTTGCGCTCCAGCAATGCGTCCATGCGCGACAACCCCAGGGCTTGACCTGTGCGGTCAGCCACCTCGCGCATCACATCGACGACTTCGGCCCACGCAGGCGCAAAGGTGGCCCAGTCGTTGTCCCGCCGAGCCCGCCCCCAGGCCTGTATGGCGGCGCCCGTAGACAGTTCGCGACGCTGAACGAGCGAAGGTGGCAAGGCGCGTTCCAGGCCGATCGCCCGGGTCATGCGCGCCAGGTTGATCGAAGCATCGCCCGCCAACGGTTCGCTCGATGCAGTGGCCAGCCACTCTGACACGCGAGGATCGTCTTGGACCTGTTTCAGGACCAGGGCGAACGCAGCCTGTGCGTCTGCGCGCGCGGGTGACGCCGCTTCCGGCATCTGGGTCATCCTGTCCCACGTCAGGATGGCCTGCACATGTTCCAAGTTGTGGAGCTGCCGGTGGTGCGCCACCAGAGCGTCGTACGCAGGCGTGGCCAACAAGTCGGTCACCCGTGGCGCAGCGCGAAGCGGATTCCGCGGGCGATGCCTGCGGGCGGCACCATGTTGTGGTCGTCACCCATGTGAATCACCGTCTGCACCGTAAAGCCCGGACGCTGCTCCGCTGCCAGTCGCGCGCCAAGTTCCTGGGTGTTGGGCACCATTCGGCAGTACTCGACCATCTCCTGGAAGTCAGCCTTGCTGGCGGGAAGCTTGTCCGCGCCCACCGTTGGGTAGCGCAAGGTGGACTCCAGTTCCCCCACGGAGATGAGTGCACGGGCCGATACTTCGCCGCCTCGTACCCTCGCAACGAAGCCGGCCTCATGGTCCAGGATCTCGCGATGGTTGAACCAGATCGAGGGTGCGATGGCCACGAAGTGTTGGAACGACGCCGTTCGACGGAACAGGGCGTGCAGCGTCGTCAAGCCTCCCAGCGAGTGGCCCATCAAGGTCTGGTCGCTGGTGTCGACGTTCACGATTTCAGCCACCCGAGGTTTGATTTCCTCGTCCACCATGCGAAGGTAGTCATCCATCTTGCCGTAGCCATGGGGCGGAGGCGGCATCTTGCGGAACCACGGGGTGCTGGCCATGGGTTCTCGCAGCGGCGTGGTGAGATCGTCCATGCGCAGGGCCAGCGCGTCGGCCACACTGTCGGTCGGGTAGCCGATTCCCACGATGACGGCATCGCGCGTGTCGGGCCAGCAGGCTTGAATACGCATCGTGTCCACCGCGATGCCGAAGTGCAGATTTCCGTCGATCAGGTAGACGACGGGATGACCTTCGTTCGGGGCGGGTTTGTTGGGGATCGAAACCAGCAGCCGGTAGTTGCGCTGTCGAATGTCTGAGTGGAAGTCGATCTGTTGGGCATACAGCGCCATCTCGCTTGATCGTGCGCTCGACGTTGATGTGTTCATGGTGTGGGTTGGCAAGGGTGAGGGTGAGAACTGAAGGGCAGATCAGCCCCATAGACTCGCAGCAGGGGGCTCGACGGTCCCATTGACGTATCGCATCGCATGCGCGCGGTCTTCTCTTTGGAGCAAAGGCCCATCCAGATCGACCCATCGGGCCCCTTGCGCGACCAGGAAGGCCGGAGCCATGCCAAGTGAGGTGCCACACATGTTTCCCACCATGACGTCGAGGCCCAAGCCCTGTGCACATTGAGCCAACGCCAGGGCTTCAGTCAGCCCGCCGCTCTTGTCGAGCTTGATGTTGATGCCTTGATAACGGTTCAGCAGAGCAGGCAACGAATGGCGGTCGGTGCAGGACTCGTCAGCCACGATAGGAATCGGTGAGCGCAGACCCTCCAGCGCGACATCCAGGCCTCGCTTGACAGGCTGTTCGATGCACTCGACGCCCAGTGCGAGCAATTCGGGCAGCAGGTTCTCGATCACCTGTCGCGTCCATGACTGGTTGGCATCGATCAGCAGACGCGCGTGCGGCGCCTCCTCACGCACGACCCTGATCCTGTCAATGTGACGGGTGCTGTCGACCTTGATCTTGATGAGCGGGATTTCAGACAGCGCTCGCGCACGGCGCCGGGTGTCAGCCAGAGTGCCCAGGCCGATGGTGCAGGCGGTCAAAAGCGGACGCATGGGTTGCAACCCAGCGCTGACCCAGGCAGGTACACCCGAGCGCTTCGCCTGTAAGTCCCACAAGGCGCAATCCACAGCGTTGCGTGCGCCGCCCCGTGGCAGCAGCGATGCAAGTTCGGTTGCAGTCGTGTCGGTCTTTAGGTGTGCGACAACCGATTCAATCTGCTGGCGCATGGATGACGGCGTCTCTCCGTCGTAGTCCACTCCGGCTGCTTCGCCGCGACCGACCGTTCCGTTGCAATCGGTCAGTTCCACCACCAGCAGCGGCAGATCGACCATGGTTTGACCGGCGATCTCGAACGGCTCTTCAAGAGACCAACGCTCCTCGGTGGCGTCGACTTGCAACGTCATGCGATCAGCGCTTCGACAATGGGCTCAACGCCACCGCGTATGGGGTCGCATACAGGCAGTTGCAGTTGCGTCTGGGTCCGATCCTGGTAGCGAGTCCAGTCCGCGTCTGACAGCGTGGACGAGTTGATCGCCACGCCCACGCACCGGATGTCAGGGTTGGTCAGGCGTCCCGCTTCGATGTAGCGTCGAATGGCTTCATCCAGTGCGGGCAACCGGACGTGGGGATGATCCTCGATCGTCTCGCGTGAAGGGTCATGGCACAGCACGATGGCGTCAGGTTGTGAGCCATGGAGCAAGCCCAATGTGACACCGGCATATGCGGGATGAAACAGGGCGCCCTGGCCTTCAACCACGTCCCAGTGGTCGGCGTCATTGGCCGGAGACAGCGCCTCCGCCGCGCCCGCTACGAAGTCGGACACCACCGCGTCGATGGCTACACCGTGCCCAGCGATCAGGATTCCGGTCTGACCGGTGGCGCGAAACGTGGCCTTCAAGCCGCGCGCCGTCAGCGCGCGGGTGATGGCCAAGGCGGTGTACTTCTTGCCCAGTGCGCAGTCCGTACCGACGGTCAGGAGCCTACGTCCGGACCGCGGGGATCCAGTTCCAACAGGCCATTGCCTGTCGGAGTGCCGCACGTTGATGAGCTGGGCGCCGGATTTTCGTGCGGCCTCCACCAGCTCCGGGTAGCGTTCCAGCCGGGTGTGCATGCCGCTGACCACATCCAGTCCGGTCTCCAGCGCCGCAACCAGCGTGGGAATCCAGCCGCCAGGGAGCTGACCTCCGGATGGTGCAACCCCTATGACGATCGACTTGGCGCCAGCCGTTGCCGCTTCGGCAGGCGTCATCTTCGGCAAGTCCAGGCTCACCCGGGCTGCCGAAAGAGCGTACTCCGCAATGACATCGTCGCGGCACCAGTCGCGCAGCCCGAAGCCGGTCTTTGCGTCAGAACGAAGTGAAACGTCGCCGAGGAAGATCAGGTACGGTTTGCGTAGACGATGCATGAGTGGATAGTATTTCATCCACTCTAGTACGCGCAAGAGGGGCGACAGCAGTCGCCGGACGCAACGGCTATCGGCCGTTCAGGTCAAACCGGCGGTGTGTTGGCGCTGACCACCACGGCGACGCCTTTGCCTACATTGCGGAACTTGTGGGGCAAGCGGCTGGAAAAGAGATACCCGTCGCCCGGCCCTAGCACGCGTGTGGATCCGCCCACGGTGACTTCCACCTGCCCCTGGATCACCACCCCGCCTTCGTCCCCGACATGGCTGTAGGGTGCCTTGGCCGTTTCTGCGCCGGGCTCGTACCGCTCCAAGAGCAACTGCAAGGGGCGATTCTTGAGGTTGTGTCCTACTTGGCGCAACGAGATGCCGCCGCCGCCGACTTCCATCAACTCGTCTTGGCTGAAGAAGACCTGAGTCTCCATCTCCGGATTGAGCGCAAAGAACTCGGACAGCGTCATTGGAAAACTGTCGAGGATCTTGCGCAATGAGCCCACAGAAGGCGAGATGGCATCGCGTTCGATGCTGCCGATCGTGCCGTGAGTCAGGCCAGCGCGCCGTGCAAGCTCGCGCTGTGACAAGCCGTGCATGTCGCGCAGGTAACGCAGTCGTGAGCCGACTCCCGCCGAGGGGTCGCCAACATCCGTGTCGTTGCGCTTTTCAGCCTCTACTGAAGCGTTGTCGCCATGATCGATTGAGCCAGGCCTCTTGTCGCGAGTGGGTTTGGAAGTGAGCGGCTTGGGCATGTCCGTGTGGTCTCGGCTTGCGGAGATTCGTTGTTGAGTTTAGCGATGCCGTGCCCGAGCACCGCCGCTTCCTGCTAGAGTGGATATAAAAGTATCCATACCATGGGGCGCTAATGCGGCAATCCGTCGAAATTGGGAGCGATCTCTCTGCGCGTCTGCGCACCGCGGCAGCGAAGCTTGAAGTGCCGGGGCTGGCCGTCGCCTTGGCTGCACCAGGGCGACGCGCATTGCTGTTGCATGGTGAGGCCGAGCCTGGAACCGGCCGCCCCGTGAATGAGGATACTTGGTTCTCCGTGGCGTCCTTGGGCAAACATGTGACGGCTGCTGCTGTGCTCGACCTGGCCCAACGCGGGCTGGTTGACCTGTCTGCGCCTATTGACAGATACCTGCGCGACCTGCCCCCTGCTTGGGCTGGGCGCAGCGTGTCCTCTCTGCTGCGGCACACCAGTGGTCTGCCTGAATATCTGGCCTACACGGGCGATGAGCAGGTGCCGGAAGATCGGCGCACGTTCATGTCCACTTACGGCGCGATGGCGCCAGCCTTCGGTGACTCGCAGGGCTGGATCTACACCAATACGAACTACATCCTGAGTGGCTTCCTGATTGCGCAGTTGTCCGGTCAGTCGTATGCCGAAGCGATTCAGTCCCTTTTTGTGCGGATGAATTGCACCGGTGCGGCTGTAAGCAGTCCGCAGTGGGCGCGGGACGCCAACCGCCCGGCGCAAAGGCAGGCGTCAAGCGACCCTGCCAGCTGGAGACGAGAAGTGATCGGCGATGGCGACGTGTCCTTCACGTCGTCAGGCGCCTTGTGCTGGCTTGAAGGCCTGCTGGATCATCGACTTTTGGACGAGGCGCATCTGGATCTGATGTTCTCAGGAACAAGCCTGACCACGGGCCGCACGTCTCACTACGGATGCGGGTGGTTCCTGGAGCGATTGCGGGGAGATGTCATCGCCCACCATGCCGGGCACTTCGATGGCTGGACGGCCATGGCCATCATCCATCCGCGACAGGAGTGCGGTGTCATCGCCATGTGCAACCTTGCGCCTGGGAACACGCGAGCCATCAGGTACTTGGCTCAATTGGCGTTGGAAGGCTTCGCTCCTGGATCGACGCCGCTCTCGCTGTCGTCATGCGGGGATGACGACCCGGCTTTGACGAAGATGATCCGCTCCCAGTTGGTGCGCAAGCCCGGGGACCCCATGAATCCCGCAAGCTTTGCTGAAGAACTCCTGCGGGTGGCGGAGCACGGCAGTGCGGTGCGTAACGTCATCAATCTGTACACCGGCGTCGAGCCACTTTCTTTTGAACTGGTCGAGACGCACCGCGAGTCCTCTTTCACCCTGCGCCGCTACCGCATGCATCATGCGGAGCGCACCGATCATGTACTTGTTGGGTTGACTCCCGACGGACGCATCTACTGGGCTTGGGGTCTTTAGCCTCGGCTCGCACTGCGCAGAACCTCGGC
>CAYSOD010000174.1:0-7878 GCA_964432385.1 uncultured Rubrivivax sp. | reverse complement strand
GAGGCCTTGTCCACCTCCACGATCTGTGCGCCCTGGGCCTTGACGTTGGCCAGCGATTTGGCTTCCTGCTCGTCCCACTTCTGGCGCTGAAACGCCACCGAGGCCTTGGCCGCGGCGCGGATCATGTCCTGGTCGGCCTTGGGCAGCTTGTCCCATACCACCTTGGACATCACCAGGATCTCCGGCGCCATGGAGTGCTCGGTGCGCGAGTAGATCTTCACGGCCTCGGCGTGCTTGGCGGTGTCGAACGACGGGATGTTGTTCTCGGCCGCATCGATGAGGCCTGTCTTCAGCGCTGTGTACACCTCGCCATAGGGCATGGGCGTGGCGTTCGCGCCCATGGCACCCACCAGCGCCACCCACAGGTCAGACTGCTGCACGCGGATCTTCAGGCCCTTGGCATCAGCCACCGTGCGGATGGGCTTCTTGGCATAGATGGAGCGTGCGCCGCTGTCGTAGAAAGCCAGCCCGACGTAACCCGCCGACTCGCAGCTCTTGAGAATTTCCTCGCCCACGGGGCCGTCCAGCGCCTTGCGCATGTGCTCCACCGAGCGGAACAGGAAGGGCATGGTAGGCACCTGCGTCATGGGGCACACGCCGTTCATGGGCCCGACGTTCACGCGGGTGAAGTCCAGCGCGCCAATCTTGACCTGGTCGATGGTCTCCTTCTCAGACCCCAAGGCACTCTTGTTGAAGACCTTGATCTTGTGCTTGCCGCCGCTGGCCTTCTCCAACTGGTCGCTCATGAACTTGACCGCCACCACCGTGGGGTAATCGTCGGCGTTGTGGGTGTCGGCCGAGCGGAACTCGATGGCCGAGGCACTGCCGGCAAATGCGGCCAGAAGCGCAGCAGCCAGGGTGGCCAGGGGCTTGCGCACACAGGTGTGGATCTTCATTCGGGTGTCTCCTTGGCGTGGTTTTGAGGGAGGGAGGCGCTCAAAAAGGCCCCATCTTGACGAAGCTGCCGCCTTGGTAGACGGCGGCTGGGTCGGTCAAGTCGATGTGTTGCTGCCTGGCTTCCACAGCAGCACGGAAAGGTTCGGAGGAGTCTTGCGGCCGAAAGCCGACATGGCGAGCCGAAGTGTTGTCCCACCAGGTGAGCCGGTTGTCGCTCATGCCATAGACCACGGTATGCCCCACGGTGGGCGCCGTCAGGGCCGAGACCACCAGGCGCTCCAGGTCGTCATAGCTCAACCAGGTGGCCAGCATGCGGCGGTCTCTCGGCTCCGGGAACGAGGAGCCGATGCGCAGGCTCACCGTCTCGATGCCCCAGCGGTCGAAGTAGAACTGCGCCAGGTTCTCGCCGAAGGCCTTGCTCACGCCGTAGTAGCCGTCGGGCCTGACCGGCTCGCGGGGCGAGACCGTTTCGTCCTGGCGCCTGAAGCCGGTGACATGGTTGGAGCTGGCAAAGACGATGCGCCGTGCGCCGTGCAGCCGGGCCCCTTCGAAGAGATGGAACAGGCCGTGGATGTTGGGGCCGACGATCTCTTCGAAAGGTCGTTCGGTGGACACACCACCCAGGTGCACCACGGCCTGCACGCCTTGGAGCAAGGCGAGCACGGCCGCCTTGTCCTCCAGCGCGCACGGTCGCAACTCTTCGCCCGCTGCGGCGTCACCCAGCTCGGCGATGTCGCTCACCCGCAACACCTCGCAGCAGGCTTTCAAGCGCGGGCGCAGCACCCGGCCCAGCCCGCCCGCGGCACCGGTCAGCAGCAGGCGAGAGAAGCGCAAGGTGGTCGTGGCAGCGGTGTCGGTCATCGGACGGTGGACAGGTTGAGCACGTAACTCGCGAAAGAGAGTACGCCGAATGTGGGTGGCCGCGTCAGAGGGAAAGTCCTGGGGCCGCGGCAAGCGTTACCTCGGGGCGTGCTGCATGGGTCTGTGGCGGCTTTAGGATGGGGGCATGGCTCAAGTATCCGAAGCGTCCGGCGGCCTGGCGTCGACCCCGGTCATCCGCTCTCTGCGCGTGATCCCCGTGGCCGGCCGCGACGGGATGCTGTTGAACCTGTCAGGCGCGCACGCCCCGTTCTTCACCCGCAACCTGCTCGTCCTCACCGACAGCGCCGGCCGCACCGGCATCGGAGAGGTGCCGGGCGGGCAGAAGATCGAGCAGACGCTCAACGACGCCGCCGAGCTGGTGGTGGGCCAACCTTTGGGGCGTTGGCAGGCCGTTCTGCGCAGCGTGCGGGAGCGCTTTGCCGACCGGGACTCTGGCGGGCGCGGGCAGCAGACCTTTGACCTGCGCACCACCATCCACGCCTGCGCCGCGCTGGAGTCGGCCCTGCTGGACCTTCTCGGCCTGCACCTGGGGGTGCCGGTGGCTGCGCTGCTGGGCGAGGGCCAGCAGCGCGAGGCGGTGGAGATGCTGGGCTACCTCTTCTTCGTGGGGGACCGCACGAAGACCAACCTGCCGTATCTGGCCCCGGCGGACGAGCCCGAAGAAGCGGATGGCTGGCGCCAAGTGCGCCATGAAGAGGCGCTGACACCGCAGTCCATCGTGCGCCAGGCCGAGGCCGCACACGCCCGCTACGGCTTCAACGACTTCAAGCTCAAGGGCGGTGTGCTGCGCGGCGAAGATGAGGTGCAAGCCATCCGAGCCTTGCATGAGCGCTTTCCGCTGGCGCGCATCACGCTGGACCCCAACGGCGGCTGGTTGCTCAAGGATGCGGTGCGACTGCTGCGCGACCTGCACGGCGTGCTGGCCTACGCCGAGGACCCTTGCGGTGCGGAGGAGGGCTTCTCCGGCCGCGAGGTGATGGCGGAGTTCAGGCGTGCCACCGGCCTGCCCACCGCCACCAACATGGTGGCCACCGACTGGCGGCAGATGGTGCACTCGCTGGTGCTGCAGTCGGTGGACATCCCCCTGGCCGACCCGCACTTCTGGACGCTGTCCGGCTCGGTGCGCGTGGCGCAGACATGCCGCGACTTCGGCCTGACCTGGGGCTCGCACTCCAACAACCACTTCGATGTCTCGCTGGCCATGTTCACGCACGTGGCCGCGGCGGCGCCGGGGCGCGTCACCGCCATCGACACGCACTGGATCTGGCAGGACGGCCAGCGCCTGACCAAGGAGCCGCTGAAGATCGAGGGTGGACTGGTGCGCGTGCCCAACAAACCAGGGCTGGGCATTGAGCTCGACATGGCCGAAGTCGACAAAGCCCACGCCCTGTACCTGCAGCACGGCCTGGGCGCTCGCGATGACGCCTTGGCCATGCAGTACCTCATCCCCGGCTGGCGCTTCGACCCCAAACGGCCTTGCCTGGTGCGCTGAGCCAGGCCACTGGTTGACTGCGCCGCATTCGCCTGTCTTCCCTCCCCACACCCCTCACTCAAGGACACCCCATGAAGGAAAACCGCCTGCGCACTCTGTGGAAGCAAGACCGAGCCGTGGTCAACGGCTGGCTCGCCATTCCCGACAGCTTTTCCGCCGAAGTCATGGCGCGTCAGGGCTGGGACAGCCTGACCGTGGACCTGCAACATGGCGTGGTGGACTACCAGAAGATGGTGACCATGCTCCAGGCCATCTCCACCACCGACACTCTGCCCGTGGTGCGGGTGCCCTGGCTGGAGCCCGGCATCATCATGAAGAGCCTGGACGCCGGCGCACAGGCGCTGATCTGCCCCATGGTCAACACCCGCGAGGAGGCGCAGAAGTTCGTGGCGTGGACGTCGTACGCGCCGCGCGGGACGCGCAGCTTCGGCCCCGTGCGGGCAGGCCTGGTGTTCGGTGCCGACTACCCCGAAGCCGCCAACGACCACATCGTGCGCTTTGCCATGATCGAAACCGCCCAGGCCTTGGATAACCTCGACGCCATCCTGTCGGTCGAAGGGCTGGACGCGATCTACATCGGGCCTTCGGACCTGTCGCTGTCGCTGGGCTGCAAGCCGACCATGGACGATGTGGAGCCCAAGGCGGCGCAGGCCTTCGAGCACATCCTGGCGCGTGCCAAGGCCCACGGCATCGTGGCTGGCATCCACAACGCCGGGCCCAAGGCGGCGCGGGCCCGCATCGAGCGGGGCTTCCGCTTCGTGACCGTGGGCTCGGACGCCCGCATGCTCATCAGCGGTTCGCAGGAGTTGCTGGGCGCGATGCGGGTCTGACACCGCCCCTGGGCACAGCACCGGGCTGCGGTGCCGGCTGGGCTCGCAAAGCGTACCGGTCCTGCCTCAGCCTGAGGCGGTAGCCTGCACGGCTTGTACGGCCCGCAACACGGCTTCGGGAGTGGCGGGGGCGTCCAGCGGCGGCTGCGTGCGGTGCCCTCCCGCCGCCGAGATGGCGTCACGGATGGCAAGAAAAGCCGAAAAGGGCAGCAGGATCGGTGGCTCGCCCACGGCCTTGCTGCGGTGGATGCTGTCCTGCACGTTCGGGTTGTCGAAGAGGGCGGTGTGGAAGGCCGCCGGGACGTCGTTGGCCGTGGGTATCTTGTAGGTGCTGGGAGCGTGGGTCAGCAACCGGCCCGTGCCCGGGTGCCACACGAGCTCCTCACTCGTCAGCCAGCCCAGGCCCTGCACAAAGGCGCCTTCCACCTGCCCGATGTCCAGCGCCGGGTTCAGGGAACGCCCGGCGTCATGCAACAGGTCGGCGCGCAGCAGCCGCGTTTCGCCCGTCAGGGTGTCGACCACCACCTCGCTGACGGCCGCGCCGTAGGCGAAGTAGAAGAAGGGCGAGCCAGTCAGGGTCTGGCGGTCCCAACTCAGCCCAGGGGTCGCGTAGTAGCCATCGCTCCACAGTTGCACGCGAGCCAGGTACGCAGCGGCCACCACCTGTTCAAAGCTGGCCTCGTCGGCGCCCAGGCGCAGATGTCCCTGTTCAAAGCGGACGTCCTGGCTGCTGGGGGACCGTACCTCTTGCGTACCAGGCGGCCGGTCCGTTGCCGGGCGCGCTGCCAGGCTGGACACCCAGAAGGCCGCCAGACGGTCGCGGATCTGTCGTGCGGCGTTCTGGGCGGCCTTGCCGTTGAGGTCGCTGCCCGTAGAGGCCGCGGTGGCCGAGGTGTTGGCCACCTTGCTGGTGTCCGTGGCCGAGCAACGCACCCGCTCCAGCGGCAGGCCCAGCTCATGCGCCACCACCTGGGCGATCTTGGTGTTCAGGCCCTGGCCCATCTCGGTGCCGCCGTGATTGACCAGCACCGAGCCATCGGTGTAGACGTGCACCAGGGCGCCCGCCTGGTTCAGGTGCGGCATGTTGAAGGAGATGCCGAATTTCACGGGCATCAGCGCCAGCCCCTTTTTCAGCACCGGGCTGGCAGCATTGAAGCGGTCCACCTCCACCCGGCGCTGGGGGTAGCCGCTTCGGCGCACCAGTTCGTTCGTCAGCGGCGCGATCACGTTGTCGGTGATGGTTTGGCCGTAGGGAGTGACATTGCACTGGCTGCTGCCATAGAAGTTGGCGCGCCGCACCTCCAGGGCGTCCAGCCCGAGGTGGCGTGCCACCTCGTCGATCACCACCTCGATGGCGAACGCACCCTGCGGACCGCCGAAGCCGCGGAAGGCGGTGTTGGACTGGGTGTTCGTCCTGGCCAGGTGTCCGTGCACCGACACCTCGGGCAGCCAGTAGGCGTTGTCGGCGTGGCAGATGGCCCGCGTGAGCACGGGTGGCGAAAGGTCGGTGGAGAACCCGGCGTTCGCGATCATCGTCAGTTCCACGCCCAGCAGGCGCCCGGCGTCGTCGAAGCCCGCCTCCCAGTCGAACTCGAAGCCGTGGCGCCGGCCGGTGATCATGAAGTCGTCATCGCGGTCGTAGCGCAGCTTCACAGGCCGGCCGGTGGCGCGTGCCGCCAGGGCGGCCACGGCAGCTGGCAGGGCCGACTGCGACTCCTTGCCGCCAAAGCCGCCGCCCATGCGCCGGCAGCTCACCTGCACCCGGTGCGCCGCCACGCCCAGCACGCGCGCGACCACCTGCTGCATCTCCGTGGGGTGCTGGGTGGAGCAGTGCACCGCCATGGCACCGTCTTCCAGGGGCAGGGCGGTGGCGATCTGGCCTTCCAAGTAGAACTGTTCCTGGCCGCCCAGCCTGAAGCGGCCTTGCAGGCGGTGAGGCGCCGTGTCGAGGGCACGCCGGGTGCCGCCGGGCTGCGACTCACGGGCCAGATGCATCGACGGCACCACGTGCAGGCCTTGCTCGTGCGCCTGGCGGGCCGACAGCACGGCCGGCAGAGGCTCGTGGCGGATGACCTGCCCGGCCCGGGCGGCTGCGCGGCGGGCCAGGTCCCGTGTGGTGGCCAGCACCACGAAGACCGGCTGCCCCAGATAGTGCAGGGTGTCCTCGGCAAGCACGGGGTCGTCGTGGACGATGGGGCCGCAGTCGTTGGTGCCCGGGATGTCCGCTGCCGTCAGCACGGCCACCACCCCAGGCTCGCCCTGCAGGGCCTGGAGGTCCACGCCCAGCAGCCGTCCATGCGCCACGGGCGACAAACCCAAGGCTGCGTGCAGGGTGCCGGCCGGTTCGGGCAGGTCATCGGTGTAGGCAGCGGTGCCGGCCACGTGCAAGTGGGCCGACTCGTGTGGCACAGGTTGCCCCACCACGCCTTCAGCAGGCGCGAACAGCCGCTGCGCCAATCCGGCTGACTCCATGGGGGCGTTCATGCGCTCACCCCCCGCGCCCAAACCGTGGTCGACTCGGTGGGCAGAGGGTGGTCTGCACGGGTTTGCAGCCACAGGCGACGCAGCAGGCCACGGGCGGCCTGCTGCCGGTAGCCCGCGCTGGCCCGTAAATCGGTCAGGGGTGTGAAGTCGGCGTCCAGGGCCGCGCAGGCAGCCTCCAGTGTCGCAGCCGTCCACGGCTGGCCTCGCAAGGTCGCTTCGGTATGTTCGGCGCGGCGCACGGTGGCCGCCATGCCCCCAAAGGCCAGTCGCACGTCGTCCACGCGGCCACCCGCGAGGCTGAGCCGGATGCCGACGCACAGCGCCGAGATGTCGCAGTCGAAGCGCTTGCTGATCTTCCAGGCGCGAACATGGTGTACGGGGTGTGCGGGGTGCACGGGGTTGAGCGTCGACGCCGCCAATGCCGAAGGGGGGCTGTCGCCAACGGAGCCTGCGGGTTGGAGCTCCGGCACGCGGATGGCTTCCAGGAACTCCCCGGTCTCCAGCCGGTTTTTCATGTAGTCGAGGTAGAAATCGTCCAGACGCAAGATGCGGCGTCGCACGCCACGGCGCAGCACCAGACGGGCATCCAGCGCCATCAGCACCGGTGCGCTGTCGCCAATGGGCGAACCGTTGGCCAGGTTGCCGCCCAGGGTGCCGGTGTGCCGAACCGATGGCCCTGCAAAGCGCAGCGCCACTTCGGCCAAGGTGGGCCAGCGATGGGCCAGTGCGGCCCAGGCCCGCTCCAGCGATGCCGCCGCGCCAATCTCCAGCCAGCGGCCCAGGGTGTCGGCGTCTGACCTGGCTGCAGCCGCGGCGTCGGTGCCTGGGGCTGCCTCGTCCAGGGCATCGATGTCACCGTGGCACCACGCGATGCGCTGCAAGTCGTCCACGGCGCCGATCCACAAGAGGTCGCCTACGTCCCGGAACTGCTTGGTCACCCACAGGCCGATGTCGGTGGAGCCTGCCAGCACCCGAGCCTCGGGGTACTCCAGCCGCAACTTCGCGAACTCGTCCACGCTGCGGGGGGCGAAGAAGCGGTCCACCCGCCCGGCCGCTGCCGGGTTGGGCGCCGCGTAGTGCAGCGGCGGCTCCTGCGCCAGCGCCTGAAGCTGCCGCAGCAGGGCGGCGCGGTCCACCCGGGGTTTCGAGTCCTTGAACATGGCCACCCCGGCCTCGACGATGGGGCGGTAGCCGGTGCATCGGCACAGGTTGCCTGCCAGGGCGTCGCACAGTGCGGCTCGGTCGGGGCGGGTACCGGCAACGGCATGCTCCTCATGGACCGCTGCCAGGGTC
>CAYSOD010000173.1:0-7930 GCA_964432385.1 uncultured Rubrivivax sp. | reverse complement strand
CCACTCGCGCTCGTTCTGGATCGAGATCACGATGTCTCGCCCGTCGGCGCAGGTGAAGGCGCCATAAGGGGCAATGCTCGGGTGCTTCAGGCCCACGCGCTGCGGGGCCTTGCCGCCATAGCGCGCTTGCAGGTAGGGCACGCTCATCAGCTCGGCCGCAGAGCCGAAGAGTGACACCTTCACTGCCGAGCCGCGGCCCGTGCGCTCACGCTGCATCAGCGCCTGCTGCACGCCCACCAGGGCGTTCAGCCCGGCATTGATGTCGCACACCGACACGCCAATACGGCCCCATTCGCCGGGCGCGCCGCTCACCGAGACCAGGCCGCTTTCGGCCTGCACCAGCAGGTCGTAGGCCTTCAGCCCGAAGAGCTCGCCCTCGTCACCATAGCCGCTGATGTCGCAGGTGATCAAACGTGGATGGCGCGAGCGAAGTTCGTCCGAGCCCAGGCCCAGGCGCCTTGCGGCCCCCGGCGCCAGGTTCTGGATGAACACGTCGGCCTGCGCCACCATGCGCTGCAGCAGTGCGAGGTCCTGCTCACTCTTCAGGTCCAGGGCGATGGACTCCTTGCCGCGGTTGATCCACACGAAGTAGGAGGACTCGCCGTGCACTGCGCGGTCGTAGCCGCGGGCGAAGTCGCCTTCGCGCCGCTCGATCTTGATGACGCGTGCTCCAGCATCGGCCAGCCGGCTGCTGCAGTAGGGCGCGGCCACGGCCTGCTCCAGCGCGATGACGAGCACGCCCTGCAGAGGACCGGTGGTGCGATCGCGCCTGGCGGCGGGGGCGCTGTGGGGGGATCCAGGATGTTTCATCGTGCCGGGATTGTGGGAAGCGGCAGGGCTTGAGCGGAATTGCTTTTCGGCGAATCCAGTATTGACGCGCCCGCAAGACCCCTGTTGCGGCGCACGCAAGGCTGCATGAACGTCTTTCGAATTGTCACGTTGGGTTCGCTTGGACACAGTCCGCACCCATCAGATACCCCACCAGGAGACACCCCATGGCCGCTTCATCCCTGCATCGTTCCACCCCAAGCATCCGCTTTGCAACTGGCGCGCTGGCCGCCTTGACCGCTCTGGCTGCCGGCACCGCGCTGGCCCAGGAGCGCACCGTCAAGATCTATGGCTTTGGCGCCAAGAGCGGCGTGGTGGGCATCTTCGGCCAGCAGAGCGAGGCAGCCATGCAGGCCGCGGCAGCTCAGATCAACAGTGCCGGCGGCGTGACCATGGGCGACGGCAGCAAGGCGCGTCTGGTCATCGAGTATCTGGATGACCGCTGCACGGCCGAAGAAGGCATCAACGCCCTGCGCCGCATCGCAGCGCAGAACGACGCGGTCGTGGCCATCGGCCCGACCTGCTCCAACGTGGCCGAGCCGGTGTTCGGCATCCTGCAGAAGAAGGCCGGCGACACCTCCGACTCCGGTCTGCAGTTCCCGCTGTACACCGACGTGGCGGCCAAGGGCGGGCTGGCGTCCATCTCCGAGTGGTCGTTCCGCAACGTGCCCAGCGAAGCCAACATGTACAAGTCGGTCTTCGAGTGGATCAAGGCCACGCGCCCGGATCTCAAGACCTTCTGGGGCGGCGTGGAGAAGGACTTTGCCCACAGCAACGCCACCTACGGCGTGATCAAGACCCAGGCTGCCGCCCAGGGCATGGACGTCAAGGGCCAAAGCGAGTGGTTGCTCAATGACACCAACTTCTCCAACCAGGTACGCGAGATGAAGCGCGCCGGCGCCGACGTCGTGGCCATCTCGGCCCACCCTTTCACCACCTGCGGCGTGCTCAAGGAGATGGCGCGCCAGAACGTCAAGCCCAAGCTGCTGGTGGGTCTGACCTCGTCGTCCAGCATGGAGACGCTGCAGGGCTGCGCGCAGCAGGCTGAGGGTTTGCTGATCCCCACCAGCTTCGCCCCGGTGACCGAAGAGGCCAAGAAGGCGGCCCAGGCCGTGCAGACCATCAACAACAAGTACAACATGGACCTGCACAGCGCCGCGGCCTTCGAGAACGTGTTCACGCTCAAGGACATCATCGAACAGCAGAAGATCATGGGCCGCCCCGACACCGTGGCTGCGGACCGTCAGAAGATGCGTCAGGCCCTGGCCACCATGAAGGAAACCACCGGGCTGCTGGGCAAGGTGGGCCGCACGGCCGACCGTGAGGCGATCAAGCCCTTCCTCTTCGTGCAGGCCAAGGGCGGCAGCTGGACGGTGGCCCATCGGCCCGCGCAGTGAGCCATGGACCTCCTGGACCTGATCGACTTCTCGCAGTCGATCATCGACGGGGTGCTGTTTGGCACCACCTATTCGCTGATCGGCATCGGCTTCACGCTGATCTTCGGCGTGATGCACAAGATCAACCTGTCGTACGCCGCGGCCTCCATCGGCGCGGCCTACCTGTCGCTGATCGTCGTCAGCGCGGTGCCCGCGCCGGTGGTCTATGCCTTCGCAGCGCTGGCCGGCGGCGTGCTGGGCTGGCTGGTGTACCTGGTGTGCTTCCGCTTCATTCCGCTGAACAACCCGCTGGCCACGCTGATGTCCACGGTGGGCATGTTGCTGGCGCTGGAGGAACTGATCTCGCACCTGACCTACGGCATGCCGCAGAACTACCCCGGCCTGTTCGCAGGCACCAATTTCGAGATCGGGGCCTTCTTCCTGCGCGGTGACCTGCTGTTTGTCTTCCTGCTGGGTTGCGCGGCGATGGTGGCCTTGACGGTGCTGCTCAAGCGCACGCGTCTGGGACTGGCCACACGCGCCGTGGCCCAGCAACCAGTGGCCGCGCAGTTGTGCGGCATGAGCGTGAACGCCACCAACGCCAGCACCTTCGTCGTCGCCGGCCTGCTGGGGGGCACGGCCGGTGCGATGGCGGGCGCGGCCATCGGCGTGCTGTCACCGCTGATGACCCTGCCGCTGACGGTCAAGGGCCTGGTGGTCACGGTCATCGGCGGCCTGGGCAGCATCCCCGGGGCCATCGTCGCCGGGCTGATCGTGGGCGGCTTGGAGAACCTGTTCCAGTTCCTGCGTGGCGTGAGCGAGCGCGACATCTACGTGATGCTGCTGCTCTTCGTCTTCCTGGTGTTCCGCCCCGGTGGCCTGTTCGCCGCGCCTGGCGGGCGTGACTGAGTCGGCAGGAGGCATTCAACATGGACTTCTACCTCGGTCTGGCCCAGGTCATCGGCATCCACACCCTGCTGGGCCTGTCGGCCTGGTGCGTGCTCCACACGGGCCAGGTGAGCCTGGCTCAAGGGGCCTTCTTTGCCATTGGCGCCTATGTGGCGGGCATGCTCACGTCAATGTGGGACTGGCCGCTGGCGCTGGCGCTGGGCACCGGCTCGGCGGTGGCGGGTCTGGTGGCCGTGGCGGTGGGCTTTCCGGCCCTGCGCGTCAAGGGCCTGATGCTGGTGGTGGCCACGACGGCCTTTGCCGAGATCGTGCGCCTGGTCTTCTTCAACCTCAAGTGGCGCGTGTCCACCCCCGGCGGCATGGCCGGGCCGGACGGCAGCCTGGGCTTCGGCGGCATCCGCTACTTTCCCAGCAACGGCTGGACCACCTTCGAGGTGAACCTGCTGATCTGGGCCCTGGTGGCCGCGGTGCTGCTGCTGCTGTGGACGCTGGATCGCTGCCGCATCGGCACCGTCTGGCGCGCGGTGGGTGAGGACGAGCTGGCCGCGCAGAGCGCGGGCATCAACCTGACGGCAGCCAAGGTCTCGGCCTTCGGCATCGGCGGGGCCATCGCCGGGTTGGGTGGTGGGGTCTTCGCGCACTACGCCACGCACATCGAGCACAACAACTTCTCCATCCTGTTGGCCACGTTTGCCATCGCGTACCCCATCCTCGGGGGCCTGTCCAGCTTGGCCGGCACGTTGCTGGCCGTCATCTTCATCCAGGGCTTCCTGCTGGAGGGCTTGCGTTTCCTGGGCGAGTGGCGCAGCCTGTTGTTCGGCGTGCTGATCCTGGTGGTGATGCTGGTGCGCCCGAGCGGCCTGCTCACGCGCTCGCTGGGGCTGGGTGTTCCGGGGGGCTCAAAGCGCCGCGCTCTTCCTGCGCCTCCCGGATCATCAGGTGCATCTGGTACCACGGCGTCGGCCAGTGGCGCCAGCACAGAGGGAGCTCCCCGCCATGCTTGAACTGCAGCAGTTGAGCCGTCACTTCGGCGGTGTCAAGGCCGTCGACACCCTGGACCTCACCGTACGCCAGGGCGAGATCCTGGGCCTCATCGGCCCCAACGGCTCGGGCAAGAGCACCACCGTCAACCTGATCACGGGGGTGTACCGGCCCACGGCCGGCACGGTGCGATTCATGGGCCGTGACATCACGGCGATGGAGCCGCACCAGCGCAGCGAGATCGGCATCGCGCGCACCTTCCAGAACATCCGTCTCTTCGGCCACCTCACGGTGTGGCAGAACCTGTGGGCAGCCCGCGTGGTGCGCGAGCGCGGCTGGGCCGGCTTTCGTCAGCGTTGGCTCTCGGGCGCGGGTGCTGCGCGCGAAGAAGCCGAGGCGCTGCTGGAGTTTGGCGACCTCGCCCACAAGCGCGACTTGCTCGCGGGCAACCTGGCCTTTGGCGAGCAGCGCCGCCTGGAGTTGCTGCGCGCGGCGGCCTCGGGCGCGCCGCTGCTGCTGCTGGATGAGCCGGCCGCGGGCATGAACGCCGAGGAGATCCAGGACCTGGACCAGCGCATCCGCAGCCTGCGCGACCAGGGCCGCACCATCTTGCTGATCGAGCACCACATGGAGCTGGTCATGGAGGTCTGCGACCGCGTGGCGGTGCTGAACTTCGGCCGCAAGATCGCCGAAGGCACGCCCGGCGAGGTGCAGGCCGATGCGCAGGTGCGGGCCGCCTACCTCGGCACCGAGTCCCTGGCGGCCTGACCGGACCGCCGTCACCGCCTCTTACACCCAACTGCGAGTCCCCCCATGCTGGAGATCACCGACCTGGCCACCTCCTACGGCAGGATCGAGGCGCTCAAGGGCGTGTCGCTCCAGGCCCGCGCAGGCGAAGTCACTTGCCTGCTCGGCCCCAACGGCGCGGGCAAGTCCACGCTCATGCTCACGCTGGCCGGCTTGCTCAAGCCGCAGCGCGGTTCGGTCAAGCTCGAGGGTGAGGAACTCCTGGGCAAGACGCCTGCGCAGATCGTGGCGCGCGGCATGGCGTTGGTGCCGGAGAACCGGCTGGTGTTCCCCTCGCTCACCGTGAAGGAGAACCTGGTAGCTGGCGCCTTCAAGCGCCGCGACGCCGCGGGCATCCGCAGCGACATCGACGCGATGTTTGCGCGCTTCCCGCGCCTGAAGGAGCGCACGGCGCAGCTGGCGGGCACCTTGTCTGGCGGCGAGCAGCAGATGCTGGCGGTGGCGCGCGCACTGATGTCGCGCCCGCGCCTGCTGCTGATGGACGAGCCCTCGGTGGGCCTGGCCCCGCTGGTGGTGGCCGAGATCTTTGCCATCGTGCGGCAGCTCCACGCCGAGGGCGTGAGCATCTTCCTGGTGGAGCAGAACGCGCACATGGCACTCAAGGTGGCCCAGCAGTTCTACCTGATGGAGCAGGGACGCGTGAGCTTCTCTGGCACGCCAGGTGAGCTGGCCGACGACGAGGTCATCCAGCGCGCCTACCTCGGGCGCCAGAAGGCGACAGAAGGCGGCCAGAAGGCCGCTTGAAGCGGCCTGTGGCCCCCCGAGCTCGCTGAAGGCGAATGAAGGCTGCACGAAGGTGGGCTCCATGGCAGACCTGCTGCAGATCACGCTGGACGGCCTGCTCGATGGCGCCACCTATGCCTTGGTGGGGCTGGGCCTGTCGCTGACCTTTGGCAGCCTGCGCCGCCTGAACCTCGCCTACGGCGCCACGGCCATGCTGGCCGCCTACATCGGCGCCTGGTTGCATCTGCGGCACCAGGCGCCGGTGTGGCTGGTGGCGCTGTCGGTGGTGGTGGCGGCCACGCTGATCGGCTGCTACGTGGAGCGGCTGTGCTTTGCCACCTCGCGCGACGACGCTGCGCAGCCTCGCGGCGCGCTCATCGCGGGGGCCGACGGGCGCGAGGTGGTGGCCCTGGCCTCCAGCTTCGCGGTGTGGATGCAGCTGGAGCAGCTGGCGGTGAACCTGCTGCCCAGGCACCTCAATGCCTTTCCATCGCTGGCAGTGGAGCGCAGCTGGTTCTTGAATTTGGGCGCTGCCGAGCTGACCGTGCGGCCGGACCGCCTGCTGCTGGCCCTGCTGGCTGTCGCGCTCACCTTGGGCCTGGCCCGCTGGTTGGAGCGCACGCGCGCCGGCCTGGCCTGGCGCGCTGCGGCTGACCACCGCGCGGCCGCCCACCTGGTGGGCCTGCCGGTGGCGCGGCTGCAACTGCTGGGCTTTGCCGCGGCGTGTGCGTTGTCGGGCATGGCGGCCTTTGCCGTGTTGTCGCTGGACGGGCAGGTCACGCCCATGTTCGGCATGTGGGTGCTGTTCAAGGGCCTGGTGGCGGCCATGCTCGGCGGCCTGGGCTCGGTGCGCGGCGTGCTCTGGGGCGGGCTGGTGCTGGGGCTGGTGGAGGCCTGGGCGCAGGCCTGGTGGGGCGCGCAGGGCCGCGAGTTCGCCACCTATGCGCTGCTGTTTGCGGTGCTGGCCTGGCCGCGGCGGGGCGGTCTGGGCGTCGAGTCGGCGCAGGCCGACCCGCCTGCCGGTCGCTTGGGATGGGTCGGGCTGAAGGCCTGGTGGCGCTTGCAGGGCGGCCGACCGTGAGCGACCGCATCTTCTCTTCCACCACCGCCGCCACGGGCACCGATGGCGCGCTGGCACAGGCCGTGCGGGCGGCGCTGTGCCACCTGCCCGGCGTGGACGTGGCCGGCAGCGTGCACCTGGTGGGCCTGGCCAGCGACATGGCCATCATGGGCCTGCTCGCGCTGTCGGCCTACGTGATGCTGCTGGTGGGCCGGGTGTCCTTCGGCCAGCAGGCCTTCTTCGGCGTGGGGGCCTACGGCGCCGGGGTCATGACCGCCGTGCTCGAATTCTCCCTGGGGTTGGCCTTGTTGGCGGCCATGGTGCTGGGGGCGCTTTGCTCTTGGCTGTTGGCCCTGCCCACCATGCGCCTGTCAGGCCTGCACTACGCCGTGGCCACGCTCGCCTTTGGCGAGATGGCGCGCATTGCACTGTCGGCCTGGCACTGGCAAGTACCGGGGCCGCAGGCTGGTGAGGGCCTGGTGGGCCCGGCGGGGCTGGACGGGTTTCGCAACATCCGCTGGCTGCTGCGCAACGACCTGGCTCCCGAGGCCTATCTCCTAATGACCTTGGTGGTGCTGGCGGCCGTGTGCGCTGGCCTGATGTGGAGCGAGCGCACGCGGCTGGGGGTGCACCTGCGCATGACCGGACAGGACGCCTTGCTGGCTGCCTCCCAAGGCGTGCCCACACAGCGCCTGCGCCTGGCCGCCGCGGCGTTTGCCGGTGCGCTCGCGGCCTTGGGCGGCGGGCTGTACGCCCACCGCACCACCTACATCGAGCCTGCGCTGTTCGACCCCATGCTGGGCGTGCATGCCGTGGGCTACGCCTTGCTGGGTGGGCTCGGCACGGCACTCGGCCCGCTGCTGGGCGTGCTGTTGGATCTGGGCCTGCTGGACGCCACGCGGGTGCTGCCCGGCTGGCGCATGGTCATCTTCGGCGGGCTGATCGCGCTGTTCCTGCGCTGGCGCCCGCGCGGCCTGCTCGACGAGGTGCTGGTGCACGCCCTGGCCGAGCGCTGGCGCGGCCTGTGGGCCCGCATGCAGGCTTGCCTGTTCCGTCGAGCCCCCTTGCCGACGGCCCGTGCACCCTCTTCCCCTGAACCCCAAGGAGCCCCGCGCCCATGACCTCTCACGACCTTCTCACCGGCCGCACCATCATCGTCACCGGCGCGGCCACCGGCATCGGCCAGGCCTTCGCGCTGGGCTGCGCAGCGCAGGGCGCACACGTCGTCGTGGCCGACATGAACCCG
>CAYSOD010000172.1:0-7935 GCA_964432385.1 uncultured Rubrivivax sp. | reverse complement strand
ATGGCCTCCCGCACCTTGGGTCCGCGCGCGTAAGGCGGCACCGGCACGTTGACCATGTTCGCGCCCCGCGGCACGGCGCCGCTGTAGGGGTACAGCGGGTGCTGGAAGAAGCTGCACATCAGGATGCGCTCGTCCCCGGCGACGATGTCCTCGGTGCCGTTGCCGTGGTGCACGTCGAAATCGATGATGGCCACGCGCTGCAACCCACGCACGTCCAGCGCATGGCGTGCCGCCACGGCCACGTTGTTGAAGAAACAAAAGCCCATGGCGGTGTCACGCGTGGCGTGGTGGCCGGGCGGGCGCACGGCGCAGAAGGCGTTCTCCGCCTCGCCATTGATGACGGCATCGGTGGCCGCCAGGGCGGCACCCGCGCCCTTCAGCGCTGCAGCGGCGGTGGCCGGGCACACGCTGGTGTCCGGGTCCACGGGGCGGGGCTGGCCGCTGTCCGCCGACTGCTGCATCAAGGCCCGGATCTCGCGCACATAGCTCGCGCTGTGCGCCCGGGCCAGGGCATCGTCGGCCGCCTCGGGGGCCTCGTGGTGGTCCAGCGCCAGGTCCAGGCCCGTGGCCCGCAGCAAATCGTGGATGGCGTCCAGCCGCTGCGGGCATTCCGGGTGGCCGGCACCCATGTCGTGGGCGCGACATTCGGGCGGTGCGTAGAAGGCAGTGCTCATGGGGCCGAAGTGTCGCGCAGCGCTGGGCCTTTGCATCTGCCCCGTATCAAGAGCCGGGGGTTGCGGAGCCCCTCGGGCACGGGCCTGCATGCGAATTCGGGTAAGGTGCCGGCGATGGACATGACCCCCACTCAACGCCTGGCGCGTCTCGTCGACCAGGTCGATTCGATCATCGTGGGCAAGCGCGACCGCATCGAGGACTGCGTGGCCTGCCTGGTGGCCGGCGGCCACCTGCTGATCGAGGATGTACCGGGCGTGGGCAAGACCACGCTGGCCCAGGCGCTGGCGGTGTCGCTGGGCCTGCGCTTTGCCCGCGTGCAGTTCACCGCCGACCTCATGCCCAGCGACCTGGTGGGCGTGAGCGTGTTCGAGCGCGGGCGCGAGGCCTTCGCCTTCCACCCCGGCCCGGTATTCACCCAGGTGCTGCTGGCCGACGAGATCAACCGGGCCGGCCCACGCACGCAAAGTGCGCTGCTGGAGGCGATGGAGGAGCGCCAGGTCTCGGTGGATAACGCCACCCGCGAGCTGCCCAGCCCCTTCTTTGTGGTGGCCACGCAAAACCCCATGGAGCAGATCGGCACCTATCCGCTGCCCGAGAGCCAGTTGGACCGCTTTCTGATGTGCATCACGCTGGGCTACCCCGACCGCCAGGCCGAGCGTGCCTTGCTGGCGGGAGAAGACCGGCGCGCGGCGCTGGCCACCCTGCAGGCGGTGATGACGCCGGCCGACCTCCAACAGGCACAGGCGGCCGCCTCAAAGGTGACAGCCTCCGGCGCCCTGCTGGACTACCTGCAGGCGCTGGTGGAGGCCACACGCTCGGGGCGCTGGTTCGTCCAGGGTCTGAGCCCGCGGGCGGCCATTGCGGTGCTGCGCGCCGCCAAGGCCCGTGCGCTCATGGCCGGTCGCGACTACGTGGCGCCCGACGACCTGCAGGCCATCCTGCCCCAGACCATCGCCCACCGCCTGGTGCCTGCCGCCGGCGCCGGCCGCGGGCCCCGTGAGCAGGTGCGTGCCCTGGTGGAAGCCACGCCCGTGCCATGAACCTGGCTGGAGCGCCCCCGCATCCAGGCTGGCACCCGCGGCGGCGCCTCACCGCCTGGTTCGAGTCTCGGCTCCCGCGCTCAGACCAGCACCAGACCGGCCAGCGCAACATCTACATCGTGCCCACCGCTGGCGGGCTGTTCTTTGCCGTGGTGCTGCTGGTGCTGCTGGTGGCCAGCATCAACTACCAGCTCAGCCTGGGCTACGCGCTGACCTTTCTGCTGGCCGGCAGCGCCCTGGCCTCCATGCACATGACGCACGGCACCTTGCGCGGCTTGCAGATGCACCTGCACACAGGGGGCCCGGCTTTCGCCGGCGGCCATGCCGACATTGACATCACCATCGCCAACCCGGGCGCCGCGCGTTACGGCATCGGCCTGGGGTGGCGGCACGGCGACGAACGCGCCTGGGCCGATCTGCCGGCCCGCGGGTCCAGCACGGTGCGTCTGCAGATACCACTGCACAGGCGCGGCTGGCAGGACCTGCCTTCACTCATCGCGGAAACCCGCTTTCCCCTGGGGCTGTTTCGCGCCTGGACGGTCTGGCGCCCGCAAGCGCGCGTGCTGGCCTGGCCGCAACCCGAGCATCCCGCGCCGCCCCTGCCCGCAGGCGAGGCCGGCGAGGCGCACGACGGCACCCGCAGTTCATCACCCGCAGCAGAGGGCGTGGCCTTCGACGGTGTACGCCCCTGGCGTCGCGGTGACGCCCTGCGCCAGGTGGCATGGAAGAAGGTGGCCCACACCGGGGAACTGGTCAGCCGCGACCGCGAACCCGCGGCGCGGCGCGAACTGTGGCTGGACGACACCGCGGCGCGCACGCCCGACGGCGACCCCGAACGTCGCCTGTCGCGCCTGGCGGCCTGGGTGCTGGCGGCCGACCGCGCCGGGCTGGCCGCCGGCCTGCGCCTGGGTGGCCGCGAGTGGCCGCCCGATGCGGGCGAGGCACACCGCCGCGCGCTGCTGGACGCGCTGGGCACCTGGAGGACCGGGTGAAGCTGCTGAGCGCCACCCACTCCGCCTGGCAGCGCCTGCCCCGCGAGGCCCGCGACACGCTCTTCCTCGTGGCCGTCTCCGCCTGGACGCTCGCCCCGCACCTGTGGCGCAAGCCGGCCTGGCTGGGCCTGGGCGTGGTGGCGCTGCTGGTCTGGCGGGTGCATCTGGCGGTGAAGTCCAAGCCCCTGCCCGGCCGCTGGACCATCGTGGCCTTGCTGGCCCTGGCTGCGGCGCTGACAGGCTGGCGCGAGGGCACGCTGCTGGGCAAGGACGCGGGCGTGTCCATGCTGGTGGTGCTGATGGCGCTGAAAACGCTGGAGTTGCGCGCGCGGCGCGACGCGATGGTGGTCTTCTTCCTCGGCTTCTTTCTGGTGCTCACGCACTTCCTGTATTCGCAGTCCCTGGCCACCGCGCTGGCCATGGCGGTGGCGGTGTGGGGCCTGATGACCGCGCTGGTGCTGGCCCACATGCCGGCCGGGCGGCCCGCGCTGCGCCAAGCCAGCGCCGTGGCACTGCGTGCGGCAGCCTTTGGCACGCCCGTGATGGTGGCGCTGTTTCTGCTGTTCCCCCGCATCGGGCCGCTGTGGGGCCTGCCCAGCGATGCCGTGGGGCGCACCGGCCTGTCAGGCACGCTGGAGCTGGGCAGCGTGGCCGAGATCGCGACCGACGATTCCATCGCCCTTCGCGTGCGCTTTGAGGGGCCGGCCCCGCCGCCCTCGGCGATGTACTTCCGCGGGCCCGTGCTGTCATGGTTTGACGGCCGCACCTGGACGCGCGACGCCCCACCGGGCAGCGGCCGCGCACCCTGGGTGCTGATGCTGCCGCCCGACCTGGAACCTGGGGGTGCGCGGCTGCGCTATGAAATGCTCCTGGAGCCCAGCCGCCTGCCCATGCTGCCCTTGCTGGAGGGCACCACAGGGCCCCTGGAGGTGAAGCCGGCCGACGCACTGCAAAGCGTGGAACAACGGGGCGACCTGCAATGGCAGGTGTCACCACCCGTCAGTTCAGTGATCAGTGTGAAGAGCCAAGCCTGGAGCAGCTTCCGCCACGGCACCCGGGCCGGCTCCTTTGCCCTGCGCGAGCTGGTGGACCTGCCTGCGGGCTTCAACCCCCGCACCATGGCCTGGGCGGCCGAGTTGCGGCGCCGCCCTGAGCTGGCCACCGCCGACGCGCGCACCTTGGCCACGGCCGTGCTGGCTCACATCCGCTCGGCGGGCTTTCTGTACACCTTCACGCCTGGCACCTATGGGCGCGACGCGATCGATGAGTTCTGGCTGGACCGCCGCGCCGGCTTCTGCGAGCACTTCGCCTCGGCCTTTGTGGTGGTGATGCGGGCGCTGGACGTGCCCGCACGCATCGTCACCGGGTACCAGGGTGCTGACCCCGCGCCCGTGGACGGTTGGTGGGTGGTGCGCCAGCAATACGCCCACGCCTGGGCCGAGATCTGGCAGCCCGGCGAGGGCTGGTTGCGCGTAGACCCCACCGCCGCCGTGGCGCCCGAGCGGATCGCGCGCAGCCGCAGCCTGCCGCCACCAAGGGGCTTCGTGGGCCAGGCCCTCACCAACGTCAACCCCGAGCTGCTGCTGAGCCTGCGCCGCGCCTGGGAGCGCGTGGACCAGCGCTGGAACCAGTGGGTGCTGGGCTACTCCAAGAGCCAGCAGATGAACCTGCTCAAGGGCCTGGGGGTGGAGATGCCCGACCTCACCGACCTGTCGCGCGCCCTGGTCGCCCTGCTGGTGAGCGCCGCTCTGGCCGGCGCCGTCTGGGCTGCCTGGGACAGGCGACGGCGCACCCCTTGGGAGCGCACGCAGGCCTTCGTGGCCCGCCGCCTGCTGCGCCTGGGCATTGCCTGCGCACCTCACGAAGGGCCTCGCTCCTGGGCCCTTCGGGTGCAACAGAGCATGGGCATGGCGGGCGAGTCCGTCGCTCAGGCGCTGCTGGAGCTGGAACGTTTGCGCTACGGCCCACAAGCGGATGCCGGCGGGCCCGTGCCCAAGACCTGGCGGGTGCAGTTCGGTCAACGTGTCGAAGAGGCCCGGCATCACCTTCGCGAATCCAAACACGCGGCTCAGCAGGCGATGGCCGCGGTACGCTCCGGGCCATGAGCAAGACTTGGCTCCGCCAAATCGCCTGGCGCCGCATCCGGGCCTGTGCCCTTGTCGCCTTCACGTGTCTTCTACTGCCTTGGCTGACACCTGCCGAAGCCCTTGCGCAAACCGCAGAAGCCCGCCCGCAGAGCCCCGCAAAGCAGGCCCCGGTGAAGGCCAAGCCCAAGCCCGGGAAGGCTGCCCCCGCAGAGAGAGCCGCCAGTGGCGCACACCGCGCCACCGCAGCCCGTCAGGACGCTGCAGCCACGGCCTACGGTCGGCGTGAGGAAGTGCTGCGCTTTGCCGCCGAAGTGGCCGCGCGCCACGGGCTGGACGCCGCCGTGCTGGAGCGCCGATTGGGCGAGGCGCGCAAGCTGCCCTCGGTGCAGCGCCTCATCATGCCGCCCCCCGCAGGCACGGCCAAGAACTGGGCCGCCTACCGGGACCGCTTCGTCGAGCCGCAACGCATCCAGGCCGGCCTGGCCTTCTGGCGCGCCCACGAAAAGTGGCTGGAGATGGCCGAGGCGCGCTGGGGTGTGCCGGCCTCCCTCATCGTGGGGATCATCGGCGTGGAGACCTTCTACGGCCGCCACACGGGCTCATTCCGCGCCCTCGACGCCCTGGCCACGCTCAGCTTCGACTTCCCGCCCGGCCGGCGCGACCGCAGCGAGTTCTTCCGCTCCGAGCTCGAAGCCCTGCTGCTGCTGGCCCACCGCGAGCAGGTGGAACCGACCAGTTACCGAAGCTCCTACGCCGGCGCCCTGGGCCTGCCGCAGTTCATGCCCGGCAGCATCCACCGCTGGGCCGTGGACTTCGATGAGGACGGCCACATCGACCTGCACCGCAGCACGGCGGACGCCATCGGCAGCGTGGCGCACTACCTGGCCGCCTTCGGCTGGGTGCGTGACATGCCTACCCACTACGCCGTGGCCGCCCCAGTGGACGTGAGCGACCGCGCCCATCTGCTCGGCCCCGACATCCTGCCCAGCTTCACCCCCGCGCAGTTCAGCCAGCGCGGCGCCGACCTGCCCGAACCCGCCCGCCAGCACGATGGCCTGCTGGCCCTGGTCGAACTCCAAAACGGCGACGCCGCCCCCAGCTACGTGGCCGGCACCAGCAACTTCTACGCCGTCACTCGCTACAACTGGAGCAGCTACTACGCGATGGCGGTGATTGAGTTGGGGCAGGCGGTGAGAAGGGCATTCTCGGGGGCACCTTGACCACAGATCGAAGGCCTGTGGCGCCATCAGCCCCACCCGCCCCACCTGACTCGACGGCTGCGAAGGCCTGACAACAGCCTGCCGCTTCTTCACCCATGGTGCCGAGCCAATTGCCTGCCGACAACACCCGCCTTCTCGCCCTGCTGTTCACCGACGTGGCCGGCAGCACACGGCTGTGGGAGCGCTTTGCCGGGCAGATGCAGCAGGCCGTGGCAGGGCACGACGCCCTGTCGCGCGAGGCGGTGCAGCGCCACGGCGGCCAGGTGGTGAAGATGGTGGGCGACGGCCTGTACGCCGTCTTCGAAGACCCGCTGGACGGGCTGCGGGCCCTGATCGATCTGCAGTTGGCGCTGCGCGACCCCGAACGTACGGCCGGGCTGGAGCTGCGCATCCGCAGCGGCCTGCACGTCGGCACGGTGGAGGCGCGCGACAACGACTACTTCGGCCCGTCCGTGAACCGTGCGGCCCGGCTCATGTCCGTGGGGCACGGCCAGCAGATGCTGCTGTCGCACGCGGCCGCCCTGCTGGTGCGCGACCGCCTGCCCGAGGGCACCAGCCTGCAGGACCTGGGCACCCTGCACCTGCGTGACATCGACCACGCCGAGCAGGTTCACCAGCTCAACCACCCCGGGCTGCCCACGACCTTTCCGCCTCTCAAGGGCCTGGACATCACGCCCGGCAACCTGCCCCGGCCGCTGACCCGTCTCATCGGCCGCACGCGCGAGCTCGACGGCATCAGCACCGCGCTCGCGCGTAACCGGCTGCTCACTCTGGTGGGGCCCGGTGGCATTGGCAAAACGCGGCTGGCCGTGGCCTGGGCGCAGGCACACGGCCACGCCATGGCAGACGGCGCCTGGTTCCTGGACCTCACCAGCGTTTCCGACCCCGGCCTGGTGATGCAAAGCCTGGCCACCGTGCTGGGCGTGCGGGACGAGGCGAGCCGGCCGCTCGAGGACACCGTGGCGCAACACCTGGCCGCGCGGGAGCTGCTGCTGGTGGTGGACAACTGCGAGCACCTCATCGAGGCCGCGGCCAGCCTGGTGCGACGGCTGCTGGATGTCGCCGAGGGGCTGAAGGTGCTGGCGACCAGCCGGGAGCCCCTGCGCCTGCTGGGCGAGAGCCTGCTGGGGCTGGAGCCCCTGGCGGTGGACCCCGACAGTGGCTCTGACGGTTCCGATGGCACCGGTGGCCCGCGAGGATGGGCCGGCGCCGAGGCCCGGCCCTCCGCTTTCGCGGCCCTGCTGCCTCAAGCTGCCGCGGACCCGCACCCTGCGCAGAGCGAGCCGCCCGAGGACCTGCCAGCCTGGCTCAGCCGGCGTCCGGCAGTGGCGCTGCTGGCCGAGCGCATTGCCAGCGCCCGGCCCGGATTCGAGCCCACGGCGGCCGAGCGGCGCGACATGCTGGCCATCTGCCGCCAGCTGGACGGCATGCCCATGGCCCTGGAACTGGCCGCCGCACGCGCCCGCAGCTTCACGCTGGCGCAGATCCGACAACGCCTGGTCGACCGCTTTGCCCTGCTGAGCAGCGGCCACCGAAACGCCGCACCGCGGCAACAGACCCTGGCCGCGCTGATCGACTGGAGCCATGACCTCCTGAACGAGCCCGAGCGCTGCCTGCTGCGCCGCCTGGCCGTGTTCCCCGGCTCCTTCTCGCTGGAGGCCGCCGAAGCCGTGGTGCCCGACGCCCACCTGCCCCAGGCCGAGGTGCTTCCGCTGCTGGGGGAACTGGTGGACAAGTCGCTCGTGATGCGAGAGCCGATCGACGGCCGGTTCAGGCTGCTGGACAGTGTGCGGGAATACGCCGTGCAGCGGCTGGAGGCTGCCGGGGAGAGGCCTGATGTTCGAGAACGTCACCTGGACTGGGTGCTGGCGTTTCTGGAGCTTAGGCGCAGGGGCCTGACCGGCCCTGACCAAACGCGGCT
>CAYSOD010000171.1:0-7945 GCA_964432385.1 uncultured Rubrivivax sp. | reverse complement strand
GTGGCCAACGGAAGGCTCGTGCTGGACCGCAGCGCCGCGCTGGAACCGACCCTAAACGCACTTCGCGCCTTGCCTGGGGTGGGCGAGTGGACGGTGCAGGTGATCGCGATGCGCGCCCTGGCCTGGCCCGATGCCTTCCCCAGCACCGACATCGCCTTGCTCAAGGCCCTGCAAACCCGTGACGCCCGCACCGCTGAGCGCCAGTCCGCAGCCTGGAAGCCTTGGCGCGCTTATGCGGTCATGCGGCTGTGGCAATCACTGCTCGGGCCTTCTCCAGGCACCTCCGACACCAGCTCATGAACCCCAGGCCAGACGCATCGTCCGGGTCTGAGAGATCCGGGCGAGCCCGTCCACCAAACGCCACACCATGCACGCCGAACCCCAACCCATCCCGCCATCACGCCGCAGCCGACCTGCGTCGTTCACGGGCGCTGCACAAGCGCGCCTTTCCACCCCCCTGGGTCCCATGACCGCACTGGCCACAGACCAGGGCCTGGCGGGGTTGTGGTTCGACGGCCAGAAACATCATCCGGGCCCCCTGCTGGTGCCTGAGGATCCGCAGCATCCCCTGCTGCAAGCCACGGCGGGCTGGCTGCGTGCGTACTGGGCACGCACGCCAGACAACGAGCCCCTCCCGGCGCTCGACCTCTCCAGCGGCACCCCCTTCCAGCGCGCCGTGTGGGCGGCACTGCTGAAGATTCCGCCAGGCGCCACGTCCACCTACGCGGCCATCGCCGCCTCAGCCGCTTCGCCTGCGGCCGTGCGGGCAGCCGGCGCGGCCATCGGGCGCAACCCCATCAGCCTCATCGTGCCCTGCCACCGTGTGCTGGGCAGCAGCGGCGCGCTCACGGGCTACGCCGGCGGGCTGGAACGCAAGCGCGCCCTGCTGGCGCACGAGGCCGCGGCCTCCGCATGACCGCGCGCCAGTTCGCGGAGCTGCTGGCCCTCGCCGCGCTGTGGGGCGCCTCGTTTCTCTTCATGCGGGTGGCGGTGCCGGAGTTCGGTCCGGTCATGGTGACGGCCATTCGCGTGCTGCTGGCCAGCCTGGCCCTGGCGCCGCTGCTCTGGATGAGCGGGCACTGGCATGCGCTGCGCACCCATGCCGGGCCGCTGGCGGTGGTGGGCGTCGTGAACTCCGCCCTGCCGTTTGCGCTCTACAGCTACGCCCTGCTGTGGATTTCCACGGGGCTGGCGGCCATCTTCAACGCCACCGCACCGTTGTGGGGTGCCCTCATCGCCTGGGCCTGGCTGGGTGAGAGGCTCACCCGGCGTCAAGTGCTGGGGCTCGTGCTGGGCTTTGCAGGCGTGGTGTGGCTGGCCTGGGACCAGGCGGGCCTGCGCAGCGGAGCGGGCTGGGGGCAGGCTGCCTGGGCCGTGGTGGCCTGCCTGGCCTCTACCTTCTGTTACGGTCTTTCAGTGAACTTCACCAAACGCCACCTGGGTACCGCCCCCCCCATGGCCGTCGCAGCGGGCAGCCAGATGGTGGCTTTGCTGGCCCTGGCGCTTCCGGCCACCGCCACCTGGCCGGCGTCCATGCCCAGCCCCAACGCATGGGCGGCGGTGGCGGTGCTCGGTTTGGCGTGCACCGGCCTGGCCTACTGGCTGTACTTCCGGTTGATTGCCAGCGTGGGCCCGAGCAAGGCGCTGGCTGTGGCCTACCTCATCCCGCTGTTTGCCCTGGTCTGGGGATGGCTGTTTCTGGGTGAAGGCATCACGCCCGTGATGGTGGGCGCAGGCAGCGTCATCTTGCTGGGTACGGCCCTGGCCACGGGGCTGATCGGCGCTGGGAGATCTGGACGTCGCTGAGGACAGCCCGAGCCCGCTGAAAGCTGCCGGCGACCCCGAGCACGGGACAGCGCCCGCAAGCCCGGAGCCCGCACCCGCGCGTCAACCCCGCCGGTGCCCCACTTCGAAATCGTTGCGCCCGCTGCGGTCCACGCCGCGCACCAGCCACAACGGCCGGTTGGCAAAGTTCACCGGCACGCCGGTCTTGCCGTCCACGGGCCGCAGGTCGCGCTCGAAGACCGAAGTGGAGGGCATGTAGCGCAGCGCCACGCCCGTGCGCCGCTTGCCTGAGGTGTTGGCTGCCGCCCCGTGGATCATGTAGACGTCATGCAGCGACATCTCGCCGGGTTGAAGTTCCAGGTCCACCGCTTTCGACTCGTCAAACGTGCCGTCGGCCATGCGCTGGTTCAGCGTCAGGTCGGTGCGGTCCTCGTGCAGATGTTCGTGCAGGCGCTGACCCTCATGCGAGCGGGGAATGACGCGCAGGCAACCGTTCTCCACCGTGGACTCTTCCAGCGCCACCCAGGCCGTGCAGGTGGCCAGCGGCCGGATGGGCCAGTAGTGGCCGTCCTGGTGCCAGGGAGTCTCATAGCCCTCGCCTGCCGGCTTGCAGAAGACATGACAGCCCCAGAGGATCACGTCGTCGCCGATGACGTCGGAGACCAGTTCCACGATCTCCGGGTCACGCGCCAGATCGAGAAAGTCGCTCACGCCGCGCACGCCTTCCCCGTTGTCGCCCGCCACATGCGCCGACACCAGCTTCTCGGGGCGCACGCCCGGGTTGTCGCGCAGCAGGGTCTCCAGCGCCTGCACCATGGCCGCCACACGGGGCGCGGGCAGGCGGAACTGCGGGATCACCCAGCCTTCGCGCTGGTAGTGGGCGGCTTCTGCAGCTTGGAGTCGGGCCATGGTGTCTCCCAGGTTGTGCACCCTACATCCTAAGCCGGGCACGGGGCCGCGCGGCTGATAATCGCTCGATCATGAACCAGCACCGGTGGCCAGCTCAGTCGTCCAGCGGCCGGGCCGCTGAAGCGGCCAGAGCGCCTCGTCGGCCATTCCAGCCAGGCTCGGCCGAGCCCATGCTCATGGCTTGGGCTGCGCTGCTACTACTGCTGTGGGCCTTGGTCACTCCGGCCCGAGCTGCGGCGCCTGATCGCATCGAGGCCCTGGCGCCTGGCGCTCGCCTGACGGGCCAGGTCACCTACCTCATCGACGACAGCCGAAAGCTCGGCATCGAACAGATGCGCCATTTCAGTGCGCAGCCCGCCTTCAGAGCACCCGATGCGCCCTTGCGCACCCTGTACGACAACCGACCCCACTGGATCAGGGTGGTGATGCTCCAGGAAGGTGACCGCGGCGACTGGGTGCTGGCCCTGAGCACCACGGGCATCAGCGACGTGGAATTCCACGGGCCCTTCGATGTGGCCGGCGCAGCACTGAGCGAGCCCGTGAGCACGGGCTTGGTCCACCCCTGGGCCAGCCGCCCGCTGCAAAGCGAGCGTTATGCCTTTCGTGTGCGGCTGAATGCACCCGGCCAGTACACCGCCTACCTGCGGGTGGTGAGCAAGACCTCGCAGCCGCTGACCATCACCGCGTTCGACCTTCCCAACCACATGGCTGCGCGCCAGGACAAGCGCCTGTTCGACGGCGTGACCTACGGCATCCTGCTGACCCTGCTGATCTACAACCTCGCCCTGGCCGCCTCCTTCCGTGACCGCACCTACGTGGACTACGTGCTGGCCAGCGCCGCTGCGCTGATGACGCTAGTGAGCTTCAACGGCCACGGAGCGCGCTATCTGTTCCCCGACTGGCCGGCCGCCATCGAGGCGTCCTACGTGATCTTCCCCAGCCTGTGGATCCTGTTCGGCGCGCTGTTTGCGCGCAGCTTCCTGAACCTGCCGCAGAAAGCGCCCGTGTTTGCCAAGCTGAACCTGCTGGCCATGGCCGGCAGCGTAGTGGCCCTGGCGTACGGCCTGCGCGGCGAAATCGCCCTGGCACAACGTATCAACGAACTGCTGTCACTGGCGGGCATGCTCACAGTGTTCTTGGCGGCGCTGCTGGTGCTGGCACGCGGTTACCGGCCGGCTGCCTGGTACATCGCGGGGCAGGTGCTGCTGTTCAGCTCCGTGCTGACGGTGGTGATGGTGAACTGGGGCCATCTGGACTCGCCCTTCATGCTGGCCAGCGGCCTGCAGATCGGGGTATCAGCCGAGCTGGTGGTCTTCGGCATTGCGCTGAGCAGCCGCGTGCGCCTGCTGCAGCGCGAGCAGTCCCGCCTGGAGACGCGCGCCGCATCGCTGGCCAAAGAAGCCCGCACCGACCCGCTGACGGGTCTGGCCAACCGCTCCGGCTTGGCCGTGGGCGCACAAGACGTGCTGGACCTGCCGGGACACCACGCGCTGCTGCTGCTGGACCTGGACCGCTTCAAGCCCGTGAACGACGTGCACGGCCACGCTGCCGGGGATGCCGTGCTCGTGGAGGTGGCCAGGCGCCTGACGCAGTCGGTGCGCGAGGGCGACACCGTGGCGCGCCTGGGCGGCGACGAGTTCGTGATCCTTTTCGGCGACGCCCCCAGCCGCGCCGCCTTGGAGGAGCGTGCAACGCGGTTGCAGGCGGCCCTGCGCGAGCCCATCGCCATCGGGCCTGGCCAGACCGTAGTCATCGACAGCAGCATCGGCGTGGCCATGGCACCGCAGGACGGCCGCACGCTCGAGCAGTTGCTGCTGTCGGCCGACACCGCGATGTACGGCGCCAAGGACGCAGGGCGCGGGCGCTTCCTGTTCCTCCAGGCGGCTTGAGCCTGCTGAGCAGCGCTGGCCCCAGCGCCACCCGCAGGCGCTACCGCCTACTTGGTCTCGAAGGTGTAGACCCCATCCCAACCCTCAGCGGGCGGGTTGGCGAGATAGGTCTGCGCACGCTCGGCCCAGAGCTCGAAGAGCTTGCCGGGCCGCTCGGCTTGCAGGGCCTGCCAGGTGCTCAGCGCCTGCTCGAAGCGGCGCTCGCGGTAGTCCACCAGCGCCTGCTCATGCCGCGCGATCTGCCCGCGCCAGGTGGCATCGGCCTCGGCCAGGCGGCACAGCGGCTCGTGGATGGCCAGCGGGGTGTCACGGCCCTTGACGCGCACCCAGTCCAGCTCGCACCACAAAAAGCCGTCCGGCGCTGCAGCACGGACCGACTCGCCCACCACGATGGCCGCGCCATAGGCCTTGGTCAGCCCTTCCAGGCGCGAGGCGGTGTTGACCGTGTCGCCCAGCACCGTGTAGGCCATGCGGTAGGCCGAACCCATGTTGCCCACCACCGCCTTGCCCGTGTTCAGGCCGATGCCCACCGCAATGTGCGCGCCCTCGGGGACGGTCAGCGAAGGCAGCAGCGCGGTCAGGGCCTTCTGCATGTCCAGCGCTGCAGCCGTGGCAGCGGCGGCGTGGTCAGGCCGGTCGATCGGCGCCCCCCAGAAGGCCATCACACAGTCGCCGATGTACTTGTCGATGGTGCCCAAGTGGTCGGCGCGGATCACGCGCGACAACTCTGTCAGCAGCGTGTTCATCAGCTCGCCCAGGGCGGCAGGCTCCATCTTCTCGGACAAGGTGGTGAAGCCGCGCACGTCAGCAAACATCACCGTGAGCTCCGCCGAGCGGGCCGACATGGTGTAGCGCGCCGGGTCCTGGTTCATCTCGCCCACCAGCTCGGGCGGCACGTACTGGCCGAAGAGCTTGTTGACTGCGTTCTTGGTGCGCGTTTCGAACAGGTATCCCAGGACGTTCAAGCCGACGAACAGCGTGGCAATCTGGGTCAACGGCAGGGCCACCGGCAGCACGGTGCGGTAATTCAGCCACAAGCCGAAACCCACCCCCAGCACGGCAACGGCCGTTCCCACCGAGGCCAGCGTGAAAGGCACGGGGCGAAGGCCCCGGGCACCGAAGAGCATCACCAGAGCCACCACCCACATCACGGTGAGAACCGCGGCGTTGGTGTAATGCGGCCGACTGGGCAACTGCCCCGTGAGCGCCCCTTGCAGGTAAGAAGCGTGCAGTTCGACCCCGGGCTGATTGCGGTCCACAGGCGTGGCTCGGCTGTCCTTCAGCCCGGGGGCCGTGGGCCCCAACACGACCACGCGGCCCTTGAGCATGGCCGGGTCTGCGCGGCCTTCCAGCACCTCCAGCACCGACAGCGAGGGCATAGAACCACGCCCGCCAAAGAACGGAATCAGCGCGCGGCCCTGGCCGTCAATCGGCAACCGGAAGGGGCCCACCGTCAGGTGCTCAGTCACCGCCTGGCCGTCCAGCGTCGACTCCTGCCCAAACTCCACCACCGTCTTCTCGCCGGCCAGCAAGGTCAGCACACCGAGTGACATGGACTGGTACAACATACCGTCGTTTTCAAGCAGCAGCGGGATGCGCCGGGCGATCCCGTCGGGGTCGACGGTGGGGTTGAAGTGGCCGGCTCGACCGGCCGCCGCGGTCAAGGCCTCGAGGTTGGCGCCGTACCCAGGCCCTACGGAGGGGAAGACGCCCATCTCGTGCGCAAAGTCCGCCGGCAGCCAGGGCTCGGGCAAGGCGCCGCTTCGCATGGTCTGGTCTTCGTTGAAGTAGTAACCCAGCACCACCGGCCGACCCGCCAGGGTCTTGGCGAACAGGTCATCACGGTCCAGTGCGGCCAACAGGCTGCGCAGTTCCTGCCGCAGCGCGTCGTCACCTCCCTCCGGTACCTTGGCCAGACGCTCCTGGATGGCCTGTGCGTCACTGCGGTCAGGCTCGGCAAAGACGATGTCGAAGGCCATCGCCCGTGCCCCGTAGTCGTCAAACACCCGGCGCACCACCTCCGCCACCCGGTCCCGCGGCCAGGGCCATTGGCCCAGCTTGTACAGGCTGGCCTCGTCCACCTCCAGTACCGTTACTTGAGGTGATCCTTTTGCCTCCAATGTGGCGCGTACCCAACTGTCATAGATCCACAGGTCCAGTTTTTGCAAGATGTCGGGGGTGCGGCCTGCGATGAGCGCCCAGGTCAAGAGCAAAGTCACTCCCAGGGTGGCCGCAGCAGAGGCCAGCGAGGCCACTCGCCTAGGGGTTAGTGCGTATCGTGGGAGCTTCATGCTTGCGAATAATCATCGGAGGGGAATGCTGGTTTTGGCACCGGGCAAACCAGTAGGCGGCAGCGAAATGGATTTCATGAAGATCGCGCCAACACGAAGCGGCTGGGCAAGCGGGTTGCTCTTGGCCGCCTGTGCAACCGCGCCTGCAGCAGTCTGGAGCCAGGGCACGAGTTCGCCCCCAGCATTGCGCCCTGACCCCCGTTTTGATATTCAGCGCTACGAGGTGGAGGGCGCCAAGTTGGTGCCTGCTGGCCGCCTGGCTTCTGCGCTGGCGCCGCTGACGGGCCCTGGGCGGCGGTTTACCGACATCGAGTCGGCCGTGCAGGCGGTGCGCGATGTCTACGCCCAGGCCGGCATCTCCGCCGTGCAGGTGCTCATCCCCGAGCAGGCCCTGGAGGCCGGCGTCGTTCGTCTCCAGGTGGAAGAACTGCGCGTGGCGCGCATCGAGATCACCGGAGCTCGCGCCCGCACCAGCGCCAACCTGCTGCAGGCCGTGCCCGCGCTGACCGTGGGCAGCACCCCAGTGGACACCGTGCTGTCGGACCAGCTGCGCCTGGCCAACGAGAACCCCGGGCGGCAGATGGAGGTGACCTTCCGCACCGAGGATGACGGCAGCCTCACGGGCGTGTTGCGCGTGGCCGACCGCCCCGTCTGGTCAGGCCAGCTGTCGGCTGACAACACCGGCAGCACCACCACCGGCAAGTGGCGCTTGGCTGGCGCCGTGCAGCACGCCAACGTGCTGGACCGAGACCTGGTGGCCTCGGCCCAGGTGCAGACCTCTCCTGGCTATGAAGACGCGGTGAAGATCGGTTCACTGAGCCTGCGCGCTCCGCTGTACCGCCTGGGGCTGCTGGTGGACGCCAGCCTGGTGCACTCCAGCGTGGATTCGGGCACGGTCAAGACGTCGGCGGGCGACTACCTGCTGTCAAGCAGCGGCACCAGCGTGAGCCTGCGCGCCACGCGGCTGCTGCCGCGCTGGGGGGCGGTGGACCACCGCGTGTCCATCGGCCAGGACTGGCGCCTGGTGGACAGCCGCGTCACCTCCACCGCCGGCGGCCCGAGCCTGGTGCC
>CAYSOD010000170.1:0-7953 GCA_964432385.1 uncultured Rubrivivax sp. | reverse complement strand
TGGCGCACCTCGTCGCTGGGGTAGGTGACGGGCTCCTCCCCATTGCGCCGCCGCAGGTAGGGATGCACCATGCCGCCCTGGATGGGCCCAGGCCGCACGATGGCCACCTCGATGACGAGGTCGTAGAAGGTCTGTGGCTTCAGGCGGGGCAACATGCTCATCTGCGCGCGGCTTTCCACCTGGAACACGCCCACGCTGTCACCGCGCGAGAGCATGGCGTAGGTGGCGGCGTCTTCGGACGGTATGTCCTGCAGGCGGAAGGCGGGCAGCGCACAGGCGATGGCGGGGGCCCCAGGCGATGAGGGCGCTGTGGGCCGTGACTGAGGAGCTGGCAGGGTCGGCGATCGAGGCCCCAAGCCCTGCTTGAAAGCCACCAGACTCAGGGCGCGGCGCAGCGCACTCAGCATGCCCAGCGCCAGGATGTCCACCTTGATCAGCCCCAGCGCGTCGAGGTCGTCCTTGTCCCACTGGATGACGCTGCGGCCTTCCATGGCCGCGTTCTCCACCGGCACCAGTTGCGACAGGTCGTCGCGCACGATAACGAAGCCGCCGGGGTGCTGGCTCAGGTGCCGGGGAAAGCCGATCAGCGCCTCGGTGAGCTCCAACCACAGCCGGCACAGCGGCGTCTCGGGGTCGAAGCCGTTCTCGCGCAGGCGTTCCGGGTCCAGCCGGCGGCCGGCGGGCGTGCTGCGGTCCACGATCCAGGACATGGACTTGGCCACCGCGTCGATGCGGTCCAGGTCCAGGCCCAGCGCGCGGCCCACGTCGCGCAGGGCCGAGCGCGGCCGGTAGCTGATGACCACGCCGGTGAGCGCGGCCCGATGGCGGCCGTACTTGCGGTAGAGATACTGGATGACCTCCTCGCGACGCTGGTGCTCGAAGTCGATGTCGATGTCGGGCGGCTCGTTGCGCTCGGCGCTGATGAAGCGCTCGAACAGCACGCTCATGCGCGCCGGGTCCACCTCGGTGACGTGCAGGCAATAGCACACCGCCGAGTTGGCGGCGCTGCCCCGGCCCTGGCACAGGATGCCCTGCCCCCGCGCCCAGGTGGCGATGTCGGCCACCGTCAGAAAATAGGGCTCGTACTTGAGCTGCGCGATCAGCGCGAGCTCGTGCTCGAGGGTGGCACGCACCGAAGGCGGCACGCCGCCGGGAAAACGCCTGACAGCACCTTCTTCGGTCAGCACGCGCAGCCAAGTCGTGGGGGTATGGCCGGCCGGCACGATCTCCTGTGGGTATTCGTAGCGCAGCTCGTCCAGCGAGAAGGCGCATTGCCCAGCCAGCGCCACGGTGGCCGTCAACGTCTGGGGCGGATACAAGGCCGTGAGGCGGGCGCGCGAGCGCAGATGGGCTTCCGCATTGGGCTCCAGGCCGTAGCCGCAGGCGGCCACGGGCAGGCGCAACCGTGTGGCAGTGAGCACGTCCTGCAGCGGTTTGCGCGAACGGGCGTGCATGAGCACGTGGCCCGCGGCCACCACCGCCAGGCCGGTGGCCTGCGCCACCTGTGCCACCGTGTCCTGCAACTGGTCGTCATGCGGCCCCAGCAGCCGCTCCAGCGCAATGAAGGCCCGATCGGTACCGAACCAGGTCTTGAGCCACATCGCGTGAGCAAAAACGGTCTCAAAGGGCTGCAGCGGGTGCGGCACCAGCAAGGCCGCGCAGCCTGGCAACCCTGCCAGCATGGGCGCACTGGGGGCCTTGCCCTCCACATCGGCCGCCAGGGCCCGGTACGCGCCCTTGCCCTCGCGCCGGCGCGCCAGCGTGATCCAGTGCGACAGGTTGCCGTAGCCGCGGCGGGACTGTGCCAGCAGCACCAGGTGCGGCCCCGCCGCGGCCGGATCGTCAGCCTGAGCAGAGGCAACCGCCTGCTGGGAGGGGACCACGTCCAGCAAGGGGCTGGCCTTGGGCGGGGCACCGGCCTGAGGCGCCGACAACCGCATCTGTGCCCCCACGATCAGATGCAGCCCCACACGCTTGGCCTCGAGGTGCGCCCGCACCACTCCTGCCAGCGAGCACTCGTCGGTGATCGCCAGCGCGGCATAGCCCAGCGCGTGCGCGCGCTGCACCAGCTCTTCCGGGTGCGAGGCCCCGGTGAGAAAGCTGAAGTTGCTGCAACAGTGCAGCTCGGCGTACGCAGCGGGCATGGGTTCGAAACAGGCAAGGCGGTGCGGGGAGCGGAGAATACTGTGTTTTCATACAGTTCTTCTGAGCAGCCTCAGCACGCAACCTCCTCTGCTCGCAGTCCCGGCAGATCCGCAACCCAGCCGCCGTGAAGTTATGCTCCCGCCCCCCGCCATGCCCAGCATCCACATCACCGACATCGAGAGCGCCATCAACCACTGGCGTGAGCGCTCGCCCTCGCCTGACGGGGTGACGGCTTGCGCCGAGGTGCGGGCCCTGGCCGAGGTGTACGCGCTGCTGGTGTATTACCGCGAGACCGAGTGCGACGAGGCCACGATGCCGGCCAAGGCCCGCAACGCCTGGCTGCAGTGGTACGCCACCACACCCGACGCTCCGTGCATCGCCATCTGCTCCACCAGCCAGGGCGACGCCGAGTGCAAAGGCTGCGGCCGCACCTTCGACGAGGTGCAGCACTGGACGGGCTTCAGCCCCGGGCAGAAACGCGCTGTGTGGCGCCGTATCGTGCAGGAGAACCGCGCCTGGCGCTTCAACCGCTATGCCGAGCGAGCCCAGAAGGCCAGCGGGGCGGACCACCCGGCGCCGCAGACGCTGGAGGCCCAGCCCCCAGTGCAGCAGGCTTGAGCCGCGGCGTGAGCAGCCCCGCGCAGGCCGACCCATCACAAGGCGGCCCCTCGCCGGCCGATCACTCGCTGGGCGACAGCGTGCGCCGCATCGCGGCGCTGGCTTGGCCCGTGCTCATCGGCCAGTTGTCGGTGTTGGCCTTCAGCACCGTCGACACACTCCTGGTGGCCCGCTACGCCGCGGTGGATCTGGCGGCGCTGGCCATCGGGTCTTCGGCCTACCTCACCGTGTTCATCGGGTTCATGGGTGTGGTGCTGGCCATCAGCCCCATCGTCGGGCAGCTCTTCGGCGCCAGCCAGCATGCGCAGGCCGGCCGGCAGGCCCACCAGGCAGTGTGGGTGGCGCTGGGGCTGTCAGTGCTGGGCAGCACCCTGCTGGCCTTCCCCTACCCTTTTCTGGCGATGTCCCAGGCCACCCCCGAAGTGGCCGAGAAAGCCCGCGGCTACCTGCTGGTGCTGGCCTTCTCGCTGCCGGCATCCTTGATGTTCACCGTGTACCGCGGCTTCAACACCGCGGTGTCACGCCCCAAGGCGGTGATGCTGATCCAGGTGGCAGGCCTGGGGCTGAAGGTGCCCCTGTCGGCGGCCCTGGTGTGGGGCGTGCCGGCGCTGGGCATCCCCTCGCTGGGCGTGCTGGGCTGCGCCATCGCCACGGCTGTTGCGATGTGGAGCCAGGCGCTGGTGGCCTGGCTGGTGATGCGACGCGACCCCTTCTACGCGCCCTTCGATCTGCACGGCCGCGGCCTGGACGCACCCGATCGCAAGTCCCTCGGGTCCCATTTGCGGTTGGGCCTGCCCATGGGGGCCTCCATCCTCATCGAGGTCAGCGGCTTCAGCTTCATGGCCCTGTTCATCGCCCGGCTGGGCACCACGCCCGTGGCAGGGCACCAGATCGCCATGAACCTCGTGTCCATGATGTTCATGGTGCCGCTGGCCATCGCCAGTGCCTGCACCACGCTGGTGGCGCAGCGGGTGGGCGCCCGTGATGCCCTGGGGGCCCGGCGATTGGCCTGGCATGGGCTGGCGGTGGGCGCTGTCGTGGCGGCCGTGCTGGGCGGCAGCGTGTCGCTGCTGGACCGCGCCATCGTCGGCCTGTACACGCAGGACGCCCTGGTGGCGGCAGCCGCACTCCCGCTCATCACCTGGGTGGCGCTGTTCCACTTTGCCGATGCCGTCCAGACTGTGGCGGCCTTCGTGCTGCGGGCCTGGCGTATCGCCACCATACCGCTGGTGGTGTACGGCGTGTCCTTGTGGGGCCTGGGGCTGGGCGGGGGCTACACGCTGGCCTTCGACCTGATGGGCCAGACCCCCGCTGGCCTGCAAGGTGCGCGCGGCTTCTGGATGAGCGCCACGGCGGGCCTGATCGTGGCGGCGGTGGCGCTATGCGCCTACATGGCCTGGGTGCTGCGGCGGATGGCCAAGGACACCACCGTCACATCGGCAGCGTGAGGCTGAAGCAGCTGCCGCCGCCCTCGCGCGGCTCGCAGCGCGCCTGACCCCCGTGGCGCAGGGCGATCTGCCGCACCAGCGACAGCCCCAGCCCCACGCCACCTTCTCGTTCCGCATGGCCAGGCAGGCGCAGGAAAGGCTCGAAGATGCGCTCGCGCCAGGCTTCGGGCACACCGGGGCCGCGGTCGCACACGCGCACCTCGGCACCACCCGGCAGGGCTGCCCGGCGCACGAGCACCAGCACATCATCACCGCCATAACGGCGGGCGTTCTCCAGCAGGTTGCGCACGGCCCGGCGCAGCAGGCGCTCGTCACCCTGGACGATGAGAGGCCGCCCTCCCGCGTCACCCTCGGCATGGCCCTCCACCACGGCCTGCACGCGTGCGGCCTCCTCTGCGGCCAGGGCCAGCAGATCCACCGGCTCACGGTGCAGCGCCTCCTGGGCGGCATCCAGCCGGCTGGCCAGCAGCACCTCTTCCACCAAGGCGTCGAGTTCAGCGATGTTGGCGTGGATCTCCTGGCGCAGCCGATCGCGCTGGGGCGGCGCGGCGTCTTCCAGCATCGACACGGCCATCTTCAACCGCGTCAGAGGCGAGCGCAGTTCGTGGCTGGCGTTGTCCAGCAGGCTCTGGTGTGAGCGCACCAAGGCCTCTACCCGACTGGCGGCCCGGTTGAAGCTGGCAGCCACCGCAGCCACCTCATCGCGGCCGTCCTCAGCCACCCGCTGGTGCAGCGCCCCGGCACCAAAGGCTTCCACACCCTGCTGCAGCGCCTCCAGACGGCGTGTGAGGCGGCGCACCACGGGCCAGGCGCCCGCGGCCACCGCCAGAAAAAGCAGCACCACCAACGCCGCGATCCCCACCCCTTCAGGTAAGCCCGCCAGCCCGGGCAGGCCCGACAAGCGCGGCCAGTCGCGCCAGCCCCCTGGCGGCGGGCCATCCTGACCGAAACCGAGCCGGTCGCCCATCGGCCCGCCCGCTCGACGGCCGCCGCCTGGACGGGCGATCCACAGGGTGCGCCCGTCGTCCAGGCGCACGGGCAAGGCACGTCGCGCCATTGGCACGCCCTCGGCCTCGCGCCGCGCCCAGGAATCCGACACACCGATGCGCTGGCCTGCGGCGTCGTCCAGCGCCAGGGGCATGCGCAGGCGCTGGGACCACTCGGCCAGGGCGGCAGCCTGTTGCTCGCGGGGGGTGCCTGAAGCCGGCAACGAACGCTCCAGCAGATCGGCCCAGGCTTCGGCGCGGCCCTGGGCGACCGTCTCGAAGCGCTCGCGCTCCTGCGCCATGTGGCGCTGCACCAGCCACCCCGAGGCCAGGGCGAACAGGCTCAGCGCCGCCAGCACGGTGAGCCAGATGCGCAGGTACAGGGATTTCATCGCCCAGCGCCTGACCCGTTCAATGCGCTTGATCCTGCTTGCGGGCGAAGACGTAGCCCGTGCCGCGCACCGTGAGCACGCGCTGCGGGTTGCGCGGGTCGTCCTCGATGACGGCGCGGATGCGGGAGATGTGCACGTCGATGCTGCGGTCGAAGGCGTCCAGCGGGTGGCCCTTGAGCGCATCCATGATCTGGTCGCGCGTGAGCACGCGGCCGGCTGCCCGAGCCAGCACCACGAGAAGGTCGAACTGGTGCGCTGTGAGATCGCAAGGCTGGCCGCCCAGGCGTGCCTGGCGGGCGGCCAGATCGATCACCAGGCGGCCGAATTCGAGCTGGTCTTCAGAGGTCACCTCGGGCGCCGCGCGGCGCAGCAAGGCCTTCAGCCGCGCCAGCAGTTCCCGCGGCTCGAAAGGCTTGGGCAGGTAGTCGTCCGCGCCAATCTCCAGGCCCACGATGCGGTCCATGGGCTCACCCCGGGCGGTGAGCATCAGCAGGGGCAGGCGCCGCGTTCGCGCATCGGCCCGCAATTCGCGTGTGAGGTCCAGCCCGTCGCCATCGGGCAGCATGAGATCCAGCACCAGGGCGTCGTAGTTGGCGTGACGCAGCAGTTCACGCCCGGCCTTCAGAGAACCGGCGGTGTCCACCTCGAAACTGTGGCTCCGCAGGTACTCGCCCACCATGGCGGTGAGCCGGGTGTCGTCATCGATCAGCAGCAGGTGTTGGGGCACGGCCAAGTTCGTCCAGCAGATGCGATGTTCGCAGACATCGCTCAGGCCAGCGGCCTGGCATGCCAGCGCACACATGCAAAAGGGCCCCAGTGGAGTGCCCACTGGAGCCAAGTTCCCCTTCAGGGGGCTCGAGGAGACAAAGGGGCGGGCGGCAGACCGCGCCAGGTTCAGGACTTGGGTGGCGCGTCCAGTGCACGACGCTCGCGCTCGTGGCGCTCCATCATGCTGCGGCGCTGCGCCATGCGCTCGGCCAACTGCCTGCGCTGCTCGGGCGTCAACACACGGGCGGCGTCCACCATGGCCTGCATGCGGCGCTTGCTGACCTGGTCGTGTTGGGCCACCATCCTCTGGCGGACCTGCTCCACCGCATTGGCATCGATGTTGGTCTGGGCCAAGGCCTGCATCAACTGGCTGCGCAGGCCTTTGCCGGTCTCACGCTGGGCTTGGAGGTCGGCGCGCGCCGTCTCCATGATCTTCTGGATCTGCGCGCGCTGCTCGGGCGTGGCCTTGACCGCATCGAGCATGCGGCCCGAGAACTTCATGTCCATGCCACCGCCGTGACGGCCGTGCTCGCCACCGCCCATCATGGCGCCGCGGTGACCGCCAGGCGGCATGGGCTGCGCCTGAACGGCCAAGGCCGACAGTGCAGCGGTGCCCACCAGCAGGGTGGAGACAAGCAAGCTCGAAAGCGAAGACTTGGGGTTCATGACGGCTCCTTCAGGAGAAATGGACGATGGTGGCATCTTGAGCCGCTGGCGTGTCGGCTCTTTGCGGCTGCGGTAAAGATGTGTGAATTGCGGCGCTGGGCAGAATCACGCCATGGACGACATCTTGGACTGTGTGGTGGTGGGCGCGGGCGTGGTGGGCCTGGCGGCGGCACGCGCGCTGGCCCTGGCCGGGCGCGAGGTGGTGGTGCTCGACGCCGCCGAAGGCATCGGCACCGAGACCAGCTCGCGCAACAGTGAGGTCATCCATGCCGGGATCTATTACCCCAAGGGGTCCCTCAAAGCGCGGCTGTGCGTGAAGGGCAAGCACGCCTTGTACGCCTATTGCGAGGCGCGAGGCGTGCCCCACCGGCGTTGCGGCAAGCTCATCGTGGCCACGGACGCCAGCCAGCTGACCACACTGGACGACATCCGCGCCAAGGCCGCCGCCAACGGCGTGGGGGATCTCACCCCGTTGAGCCGACAGGAGGCGCAAACGCTGGAGCCTGAGCTGGAGTGCGTGGGCGCCCTGCTCTCGCCGTCCACCGGCATCATCGACTCGCATGCCTTCATGCTGGCGCTGCAGGGCGACGCCGAGCACGCCGGGGCCGTGTTTGCCTTCCACTCCCGCGTGGTACGGGCCCGTGTGGTGAACGGCGGCTTTGAGATCGAGGTGCGGACGCTGCAGGAGGATGACGGGCGGGCAGGCTCCCCCGAATCTCCACCCAGTCAGGGTGCCGCGCATGAAGGTGCTCACGGTGCTTCCACCGCCAACAGGAGCGGCGGCTCCACCACCACCTGGCGTACCCGCACCCTCATCAACGCCGCAGGCCTGCACGCGCCCGACCTCGCGGCGCGCATCGAAGGCCTGGACGCGCTCCATGTGCCGCGCGCCCACTACGCGCGGGGCCACTACTTCACGCTGTCGGGCCG
>CAYSOD010000169.1:0-7965 GCA_964432385.1 uncultured Rubrivivax sp. | reverse complement strand
CGGGCACGCCCAAAGGCATCGTGCAGCCGCACAGCATGCGGTTTGCCCACATGCAGCGCGCCGTGCGCTACGGCATGGACGCTTCGTCCGTGCTGCTGCTGGCCACGCCGCTGTACTCCAACACCACCCTGGTGGCCTTCTACCCGGCGCTGTGGGTGGGCGCGCGCATCCAGCTGATGCCGCGTTTTGATGTGGCGCGTTACCTCCGCCTGGCTGAACAACTGCGCGCCACGCACACCATGCTGGTGCCGGTGCAATACAAGCGCGTCATGGCCCAGCCGAACTTCGCGGCCCACGACCTGTCGGCCTTTCGGATGAAGCTGTGCACCAGTGCGCCCTTCGACGCCGCCCTCAAGGCCGACATCCTGGCGCGCTGGCCCGGTGATCTGCTGGAGGTTTATGGCATGACCGAGGGCGGCGGGGCCTGCATCCTCGACGCCCGCGCGCACCCTGACAAGCTGCACACCGTGGGGCGCCCTGCACCCGGCCACGACATCCGCCTGATCGACGAAGAGGGACGCGAGCTGCCACCATCGCCGCAGACGCTGGGCGAGGTGGTGGGTCGCTCGCCCGGCATGATGACGGGCTACCACGGGCGGCCGCAGCAGACCCGTGAGGCCGAGTGGTTCGATGCTGAGGGCCGCCGTTACATCCGCACCGGGGACGTCGGTCGTTTCGATGAGGAGGGTTTTCTCGTGCTGATGGACCGCCGCAAGGACATGGTCATCAGTGGCGGGTTCAACATCTACCCCAAGGACCTGGAGGCCGTGCTGCGCGATCACCCCGACCTGGAGGACGCTGCCGTGTTCGGCGTGCCCTCAGCCCGGTGGGGCGAGACGCCGGTGGCCTGTGTGGTGCCGCGTGACGGCAGGGCCGTGGACCTCGCCGCGATTCGTGCCTGGGCCAATGAGCGCCTGGGCCGCACCCAGCGCCTGGCGGCGGTGACGGCCGTCGACGAGCTGCCGCGCAGTGCCATCGGCAAGGTGCTCAAGCGCGAGTTGCGCGAGCGCTGGGTGGCCAGCGGCACGGCGGTGGAGTGAGCCATCGACTTTCGAGGCCTGGCCTCGGGGCGTGGGCGCTGCGAATGGGTGAATTGAGAGCCCTGGCCGCGCTTCAGGGGCGGGTAAGCCGCGACTTCTGAGCCGGTCCGCAAACTGCGCCAGGGCCACGCCGGCCAGCGTGAGGGCTGCGCCTCCCAGCTTGACGGCGCTGAAGCGCTCGCCCGTGGCCCACCAGGCCACCAGCCCGGCCACCACGGGCATGAGGTACTGCATGGGCGCGGTGCGTGCCACGCCCCGCTGCTCGTTGACCCAGCCCCACACCAGCCAACCAAGAAAGGCCGACACCAGCGAGGCCCAGAAGAGCAGGCCCCAGTGCAACCAGGTCATGGTCGCCCAGGGCGCGAACCAGGCGGACGGCGCGCAGCCCAAGACGACGAGCGGGCTGCCCGCGATGGTGGCGTAGGCCATCACCGTGAATCCGCCGTGACGCTGTATCAGCGGCTTGGACATCACGGTGTAGTACGAGAACAGGCTGGCCGACAGCAGCAGCATGAGGTCGCCGCCGGTGGCGGCCCACTGCTGGCCCAGCAGCTTGTCCGACAGGAACACGAGCACGCCCACGCAGGCGATCCCCACGCCCGTCACCTGTGGCCAGCTCAGGCGTTCGTGGCCCGCCCAGTGCAGGATGAGCAGGGTGAAGACGGGCCCACAGGCCATGATCAAGGCGCTGGAAAAGGCTGTGGACCAATGGATGCCGAAGGTCACCATGCTCACGTGCACGGTGTGCGCCAGCACGCCCAGCAGGGCGATCTGCCGCATGTCCTCGCGGGGTACGGCCTTGCGGGGGCCTGCGCCAAACCACAGCAGCAAGGCGGCGCACAGCGGCATGATCAGGTACCGGGCGAAGAGGAACCCCGCCGGCGGCAGCACCTCGAACAGGGCCTTCTGCACCGCGAAGTTCGCTCCCCACACGCAGACGATGGCCAGCCCGGCGTACAGCGCCCAGGTGGCGCCTTGGGGCGAGTGCGGAGACCTTGCGCCGGCGGGAGTTTGCGTCATCGATCCTGGCGCTGCAGGTCTTCTCGTGCGGAACCGGGGCTCGGGGCGGCGGTGGCGGTCGGTGTGACGGAGGCTGAGGCGCGGTTCGGGCCTGATGCGCTCCCACCCCCCGCTGCACGCATTGATTCCACGTAACGCCTCACACGCGCCTGCAGCCCTGGGCGCGCGGCCGAGCGCACGAGAGCCGCGAGGTCCGCGTCGCGTTGATCGCCGCCTTCGGCCACCCGGGTGGCGTCGCGCAGCGCCGCAGCGGTCAGCCTGTCCACCTTCGGCGCCAGCAGCGCAAACTCCTGCGCGTGGGTCGCCAGGCCACAGGCCAGCGCCTCCGAGGCTTGCAGTTCACCGCCTTGCGCCACGATGGTGCAGGCGGGGCCCGCACCCATGCGCAGCGCCAGCCGCCGCGTGCCCAGCACGATGCCGAACTGCGCACCGGGAAAGCGCAATGTGGTGCCGGGCAAGGCCACCCGCTGCTCGCAGGCGGCAAACAGGTCGGCGCCTGCGCCCCAGGTGCGGCCCTGGGCCACGGCCACGGTGCGCTTGGGGGCGTGCCAGACGGTGGCCAGCAGGGTCTCGATGCGCACCAACCGCCACAGCAGGTCACCGTCACGGGCCTGGTCCAGGTCGGAGAGGTCCAGCCCGGTGCAGAAATGCTGCCCTTCGCCGCGCAGCATCACCGTGTGGACGGCGTCGTTTGCCAGCGCGGCGTTCACCCCCTCCAGCAGAGCCTCCACCAGTTCGGCCGACAGGGCATTGCCCTTGTCCGGGCGGTACAGGGTCAGCGTGGCGATGCCCTCGGCCAGATCGTGGCGCAGCACGGGGGCGTCTGAGGCCGTCATGTTGATCGAACCCGTCAATGGCGGGCGACGGGCGCTTTGGAGCGGTCCCAGAGGTTGGGTACCGTGGTGCTGTCATAGCCCGAGACGAACTCGATCACCTTTCCGGCGTCATCCAAGCGATGGCGGCGCACCGCGCCAATGTTGGCGCCGTAGACGTGGATGCTGATGGAGGCGCCGTCGCTGCGTGCGCTGCTCACGCGGTGCCAATCACCCACGGTGGGTGACACCGCTTCGATGTCCCCCGGCTGCATGACGTGGCTGCGTCCCGTGTCGCACGGTGGCTCGTTGGGGCCCGCGATGGTGAACTCATCGCAGCGCTCCGCACCGCGCAGCAGTCCCACCAGGCCCCACACCGTGTGGTCATGCACGGGCGTGCGGTGGCCAGGACCCCAGACAAAGCTCACCACCGAAAAGCGCTCCAGCGGGTCGGCATGCAGGAGGTACTGCGCGTAGCGGTCGGGCCGCAGGGTGGCGCAGGCCTCGGGCAGCCAGTCGTCCCGCGCCAGCAGCGGCGCCATCAGGGCCCGGCCCTCGCGCAGGAGAGTGGGTTCGTCTTGCGTGCGGCTCACCAGGTGCGTCATCGCGATCACGAAGTCGCGCAAAGGGCTGATGTCGGACATGGGCAGCTCCGGGGTCAAGGGCGGTCAGGGTCCTGGCCCCCTGCGCTGGCGCGCAGCGCCGGGCCGTGCTCGTTCAGGGCTGGGGGCCGGGTGTTCACATCCACCGGCTGCCCATCCAGGCGCACGGGGCAGGCCACGGTGCGGGTCTGCACGCCGCTGGGCAGGCTTTGGGGCTGCACCAACTGCAGGTGCAGCGCCTGCGGGTCGGCCAGGGCCTCGCCATAGCCATTGATGGGGGCGCAGGGCACGCCCGCGGCCTGGAAGGCCTGCAGCCACTGCACTGCGCTGCGCTGCGCGAAGTGTGGGTCCAGCAGGTCCTTCAGCGCCGTCTGGTGCTGCGCACGCAGCGAGGGGCTGGTGAAACGTGGGTCCTGCAAGAGCTGCGGTGTGCCCACCACCTCGCACACTTGCTGCCACAAGCGGTTGTTGCCCGCTGCGATGACGAACCAGCCATCGCTGGCGGCATAGGCCTGGTACGGCGCGTTGCGCGGGTGCGCCGAGCCCAGCTTGCGCGGGTTGCGGCCCGTGCCGAAGTACTCGCTGGTCTGCAGGGCCGAGATGCCCAGCGTGGCGGCGAACATGGGCACATCGATGTGCCCACCCGTGCCGCCGGCGCGCACCCGCGCCAGCACCGCCGCGATGGTGAAGGCGGCGTACAGACCCGAAGCGAAATCGGCCAGCGGCACGCCGGCCTTCACTGGCGCGCCCTCGGGCTCGCCCGTCACGCTCATGACGCCCGCAGCAGCCTGGACGGTGACGTCAAAGCCACCTTCCGCGCCCCGTGGGCCGTCCTGTCCGAAGGCAGAGATGGAGCAATACACCAGCGAGGGCTTGCGCGGCTGGAACCAATCCCAGCCCAGGCCCAGGCGCTGCATGGCGCCGGGGCGGCTGTTTTCCACCAGCACGTCGGCCTCCATGGCCAGACGGCGGGCGACGGCCAGTTCTTCCGGGCGCTTCAAGTCCAGCGCAATGGACTGCTTGCCGCGGTTGAGGCTGGCGAAGTTTTCGCTGTAGCCGGCCGACAAGGGCGGCCAGGTGCGCATGGCGTCGCCCTCAGGCGGCTCGATCTTCACCACCTGTGCACCATAGTCAGCCAGCAGCATGCCGGTGAAGGGGCCGGAGGCGATCTGGCAGAACTCCACCACCTTCACGCCCGCCAGCGGGCGGTGGTCGTTTGGGGGCGTGGCCGTTTCTTGGGAAGACATGGTCGAGGAGACGGGCATGGTCGGGCGTTGATCAGTGCGCAGCCTCAGAAAGGCGCGTCGTCGCCCCCCGGCGTGCTGGACAGGTCAGCTCTGCGGATGCGTGTGGGCTTGCGCGCGGCGGCCGGCGGCTCGGTGCCAGTGGCTGCGGCGACGAAGGCCTGCGTCGCGTCTGATGCCGGCGCTGTGGCGCCCGAGGCTGCACCGTCAGTACCTGCGCCCGAGCTGCCCGCCGCCTCCGACTCCTTGATCACCCGCGTGTACGGCGCGAGCATCTGCACCAGCTGGCCGTAGATGCGCGGTGTGGCCGCCACCACTTCACGCTGGTACAGGAAGTCGGCCTCGCCCGTGAAGTTGCCCACCAGACCGCCCGCCTCGGTGATCATGAGCGAGCCTGCCGCCACGTCCCAGGGGCTCAGGCCGGTCTCGAAGAAGCCGTCGTACCAGCCTGCGGCCACGTAGCACAGGTCCAGCGCAGCGGCGCCTGGGCGGCGCATGCCGGCGCACTGCTGCATCACCTCTTCGAACATCTTGAGGTAGCGCTTGAAGTTGTCGCCCTTGCGGAAGGGGAAGCCCGTGCCGATCAGCGCATCCGACATGCGGGTGCGCTTGGACACGCGCAAGCGGCGGTCGTTCAGGTATGCGCCCTTGCCCTTGCTGGCATAGAACAGGTCGTTGCGGGTGGGGTCGTACACCACGGCCTGCTCCACCTTGCCCCTAAAGGCCAGGGCGATGGACACGGCATAAACCGGAAATCCGTGAATGAAGTTGGTCGTGCCGTCCAGCGGATCGATGATCCACAGGTACTCGCTGTGCTTGCTGCCGCGCTGTCGGCCCGACTCCTCGGCCAGGATGGCATGCCCGGGGTAAGCCTCCAGCAGGGTGGAGATGATGGCTTCCTCGGCCGCCTGGTCCACCTCGGTGACGAAGTCGTTCGTGCCCTTGGAGGCGACCTTCAGCACGTCCAGATCCAGAGCCGCCCGGTTGATGATCGACCCCGCGCTGCGTGCAGCCCGCACGGCGATGTTGAGCATGGGGTGGATCGTCTGGGACATGGGCGGGCCTTCGGGGCAGGGGTCGGGGGTGGCAAACGCGGCGCGGCAGGGTGGAAGAGGTCACGGCATCTCGGGGTGAGCGTCGGGTTTCTCTTCAAAGAACGAAGGCCACACAATGTGCATGCGCCTGACCGCCGAGTTTACCCGCGTGCCTCCTCGCAGCCCGCAGCTTGTGGACCCGAGAGGTGCTCGGTGGACAGGTCATCGGTGACCGTCCTTCAGGCACCGGGCACACCCACCTGAAATCACGGTAGATCCGGCCTCCCAAGCCTCACCCCGCACCGCCACCCCATGCCGCCGTCTGCGGACCCCACCCGCTTCATCCTCCTGAACACCAGCCACGGCGGCAACGTCGGGGCGGCTGCGCGTGCCATGAAGGTGATGGGTTTCGGTGATCTGGTGCTGGTGCGCCCGCGCTTTGCCGACGTGCTGGTGCGCGAGGACACCATCGCCTTTGCCAGCGGGGCGGCCGATGTGCTGGCCCGCGCCCGCATCGTGGACAGCCTCTCGCAAGCGCTGGAGGGCGTGACGCACGCCTGCGCCACGGCCATGACGCCGCGCGACTTCGGCCCGCCGGCGCAGGCGCCAAGAGACGCTCTGCCGCCCTTGGCCGCTCAGCCTCTCCGTGTGGCATTTGTGTTCGGCTCCGAACGCTTCGGCATGGCCAACGAAGAGGTGTGGCGCTGCCACAGCGTGCTCAGCATCCCCACCCACCCCGGCTACGGTTCGTTGAACCTCGCCCAGGCGGTGCAGCTGATCGCGTATGAATGGCGGCAGTGCCTGGGCGGCTTCGAGGTGGTGCCCGCCACTCCACCGCCGCAATGGGCCGGCGCGGGCGAGGTACAGGGCACGCTGGAGCATTGGCGCAGGGCGCTGGAGGCCATCGGCTACCTCGACCCCCAGGCGCCCAAGAAACTGATGCCCCGGCTGAACCAGCTGGCCAATCGCCTTGCGCTCACCCGCGAAGAAGTGCACATCCTGCGCGGCGTGGCGCGCGCCATGGAGCGCGCAGGTCAGGCGGCCACGGCGAGGCCCGGAGCGGTTCTTGACGAGGCTCCTGCAGGCCTGCCGCCCCGCGACTAAACTCGGCGCCCTTTGTGGTCAGCCGTCCCTCATTCACCACCGTCGTGCCCATGTTCCAGCGCCTGCGCGAAGACATCGCCTGCATCCGCGAGCGAGACCCTGCTGCCCGCTCCACCTGGGAGGTCTTGACCTGCTACCCCGGTCTGCACGCGGTGGTCATCCACCGCTGGGCGCACGCCTGCTGGCGAGGCGGGTTTCGCTGGCTGGGCAGGTTCTTGTCGCACGTCGCACGCTTGCTGACGGGCATCGAGATCCACCCGGGCGCCACCCTGGGCCGACGCGTGTTCATCGACCACGGCATGGGTGTGGTGATTGGCGAGACGGCAGAGATCGGCGATGAATGCACCATCTACCAGGGTGTCACGCTCGGCGGCACTTCTTTGAGCAAGGGCGCCAAACGGCACCCCACGCTGGGCCGCGGGGTCATCGTCAGCGCCGGGGCCAAGGTGCTGGGCAGCTTCACCGTGGGCGATGGCGCCCGCGTGGGCAGCAATGCGGTGGTGCTGCAGCCCGTACCGCCCGGGGCCACGGCGGTGGGGATCCCCGCCCGCATCCTTCGAGCGCCCGCCGACGCGCAGCGCGAGGCCGTGGCTGCGCGCATGGGCTTCTCGGCCTACGGCGTGACCCAGGGCGACGACCCGGTGGCCCTGGCGATGAAGGGCCTCATCGACCACACGGCGGGGCACGAGCATCAGATCGCCCTGCTGTGGAAGGCGGTGGAGCAACTGTCTCGCGCCGGGGCCTTGGCCGGAGCCCCCGCGGGCGTGCTGCCGCAGGACGCCCAGACGGGTGAGCACTTCGACGCGGAGCGCCTGAATCAGCTCGTGAAGTGAGCGCGCTGGCCGCTGGGCCGGGCGCCCACGGGCATCAGCGCGGCGGCCGGATCGCCGACTTCGGCCTGAAGGCCTTGCACACCGCCTCGTCGGTCTCGAGGTAGGGCCCACCGATCAGGTCGATGCAGTAGGGTACGGCCGCGAAGATGCCGTGCACGGGCGGGGTGGCTTGGGTCAGGCCCTGCAGGTTCTCGGCAAGCGACTTGGGCTGTCCGGTCAGGTTGAGGATCATAGCCTGGGGCCGTGTCACCTCCACCTGTCGCGACAGGAAAGCCG
>CAYSOD010000168.1:0-7996 GCA_964432385.1 uncultured Rubrivivax sp. | reverse complement strand
AAGGATCGATGACCACGGTGCACGACAACACGCCGCGCGACGCCCTGGCCCGGCTCGAAAGCATGATCGCGATGGCAGGCGTGGACCTGCCGGCGCGGGCGGCCCGAGCCCAGGTGGCCTCGGCCATTGGGGTGATCGTGCAAGCCAACCGTCTGGCCGACGGCACCCGCAAGCTGACCAGCATCCAGGAAGTCACGGGCATGGAGGGCGACACCGTGACGTTGCAGGAGATCTTCCTGTTCCACCAGACGGGGGTCAGTGACGCGGGCCAGGTCCAGGGGCACTTCACCGCCACAGGGATCCGCCCCCGCTTCGGCGACCGCCTGACCAGCCGCGGCCTGACGCTGCCCGCCACGCTGTTCGAACCGCGCCGGCTTGAGGTCTGAACGGCCTGCGGATCACGTCCACCTCACGCCAAGCGCACCTGTTCTGGGGAGCCCACTCGGATGAACCTTTCTTTCGCCCTGTTTGTCGTGGCCGCGTTCGTGGCGGTCGTGCTGTGCCTGGAGGGGCTTTACAACCTTTGGGCCTCCCGTCATGGCCCGCAGGCCCGCCGGATTGCGGCGCGGCTGGAGGCGCTGTCCGGTGACCCCGTGACCCGCGCCAGTATCGAGCGGGTGGAGCAGGCGCAGCGCCTGCCTCGATGGAATGCCATGCTCGGGCAGACCACGCCGGGCCGGGCCTTGCAACGCTGGGTACTCACCTCCGCACTGAAGGTGTCGGCCGCCGAGTTGATGGTGCTGTCCTTGCTGTTGGGCCTGCTGGGCGCTACGCTGCCCAGCCTGCTGGGCAAGGCACCCGCCCTGGGGGCGGCGCTGGGCTTGGGGCTGGCGGTGCTGCCCTGGTGGCGGGTGGCCCACAGCCGACAGCAGCGCATCCAGCGCATCGAGCGGCAGTTCCCGCAGGCACTGGACCTCATGAGCCGGGCGATGCGGGCCGGCCATGCCTTTGCGGCCGCAGTGCGCATGGTGGCCGAGGAACTGCCCGACCCCCTGGGGCAGGACTTCCGCATCCTGTTCGACGAAATGAACTACGGCGTGCCGGCGCACACCGCCCTGGCCCGCCTGGCCGAGCGCGTTCCCCTGCCGGACGTGAGCTACTTTGCGGTGGCGGTGATGATCCAGCGCGAGTCGGGCGGCAACCTCGCAGAACTGCTGGACAAGATCGCCACCATCGTGCGCGAGCGGCTCAAGCTGCACGGCGAGATCCGCACCCTGTCGGCGGAGGGGCGCCTGTCGGCCGTGATCCTCACAGCCCTGCCCTTCGGCGTGGCCGCGGTGGTCAACGTGGTCAACCCCCGCTTCATGGCGGTGCTGTGGACCGACCCCACGGGCCTGCGCATGGTGGGTGCCGCGCTGTTCATGATGGTCCTGGGCATGTTGTGGATGCGCAAGATCATCCGCATCCGGGTCTAGAAAGGACCACGCCATGAGCCCCATGCAACTGACCATCCTGGGTCTGGTCTTCGTCGGCGTGGTCGCCGCCCTGGCCGGCCTGTCGGCACTGGCACGGCCCAACCCCGCCCGGCAAAGGCTGCTCGACTTGGCCAGCGGCAACCCAGCCGGGGGTGGCGCACGTCAGGGTGCGGCTGTCGGGCTGCAGCGTCTGGCCGCGCTTCTGCAGCCCATCAGCCGGCTGTCGGCCCCTGAGGAGGGCTTCGAGAAGTCCAGCCTGCGCCTGCGTTTTCTGCATGCCGGCGTACGCAGTCCGGCCGCGCCCGCGGCCTTCTTCGGCACCAAGACGCTGCTGGCACTGGGCCTGCCGATGTTGGGGCTGGTGGCGCTGAACCTGGCTGGCGGGTCGTTGAAGACCACGCAACTGCTGCTGGCGTTGCTGGGTCTGGCTGCTGTGGGCTACTACGGCCCCAACCTGTTGCTCTCCCAGGCCGTGGCGCGCCGCCAGCGCGAGATCTTCGAGAGCTTTCCCGATGCGCTGGACATGATGACCGTGTGCGTGGAGGCCGGTCTGGGCACCGAGGCGGCCATGGTGCGGGTGGCCGACGACCTGCAGATCAAGAGCCCGGCGCTGGCCGAGGAGCTGCACTTGGTGAACCTGGAGTTGCGCGCCGGGGCCGACCGGGAACGCGCCCTGCGCAACCTCGCGCTGCGCACGGGCGTGGAGGAGGTGGACGGCTTTGTCAGCATGATCAGCCAGGCCGAGCGCTTTGGCACCAGCATCGCGGCCTCGCTGCGCGTGCATGCCGACATGCTGCGCACCGTGCGACGCCAACGCGCCGAGGAAGCCGCCGCCAAGATCGCGCTGAAGCTGCTGTTCCCGCTGATCTTTTGCATCTTCCCCTCGCTCATGGTGGTGCTGATGGGCCCGGCCATGATCCAGATCCACCGCGTGCTGCTGCCCTCCATGGGCGCGCAGTGAGAACGGCCGAGACCAGGAGCCCCTGATGACCCGAACCCCTCTGACCGCTTGCAGGCAGCGGAACCAGAGCCGCTGGCCTGGCCGTCGGACTTCACTGCCGAGCGCGCTGGCCGCCGTCCTGGGCCTGTCGGCCTGCGTGGCCCCGCCCGAGCTGCCACCGATGCGGGTGGCGCCCAGCTACCGACTGGACCATGCGGGTGCCGGTCTGGCGCAGGGTTATGCCCTGCTGGCGCGGCGCTACGAAGGCGAGGCGCGGTGGCCCGAGGCCCTGCAGGCCTGGCTCAAGGCGGTGCAGGCAGCACCGGGAGACGCCGATTTGCACAACGCCCTGGGGCAGGCGCACGCGGGCCTGGGCGAACATGAGGCGGCCGTGGCTGCCCTGCGCCGGGCCGTGGAACTCGCGCCCGACCAGGCGGCCCTGCACAACAACCTGGGCTACGCCCTGATGCGGGCCCAGCGCAACGAGGAAGCGCGCGCGGTGTTGCTGCAGGCACTGGCCTTGCAGCCAGGCTATGCCCGAGCCCAGGCCAACCTCCTGCGCCTGGAAGGCCCTGCCGGCACGGCCCAGGCCGCCGCCGCCCCTATCTCCGCCGCGCAAGAGACCGCCACGGCGGCGGCGGTACCACCGCCCGCAGCGGCACCATCGGCCTCCAGGGTCCCAGCGGCCGAGCCCGAGCCGCCGGCCGTCCCAACCGTGCCGACCACAGCCTCTGCCGTCGAGATCGCCAACGGCAACGGTGTGGAGGGCATGGCCGCCTGCATGGCCGAGGCCTTGAGGTCTCAAGGCGCCCTGCGCAGCGTCCGGCTTCGCAACGCCCTGCCCTACGACACCGCCACCACCGTGGTGCGCTACCGCGCCGGGCATGCCGAGAGCGCGCAGATGCTGGCCCGCCAGTTGCCCGGCGGCGCCCCCACGCTGGCCGGCCTGGACCGCGCCGACAGCCTGGACCTGCGCATCGTGCTGGGCCACGACCTGCGCGCCCGCGGACCCTGCTCAAAGCGAGGCTGAGCCGGTCGAAGAAAGAGGGGGCCAGGTTGGTGCTACGCTCCTTTGGAGGATCGTCAAAAGGAGCATCTCCATGAAGCACGGCTGGACCCGACTCGTTCTTGGCCTGGCGCTGGCCGCCGGCAGCGCCGCCCCCGCCCTGGCGCAGGGCACGGTCACGGCGCTGTGCAGCACCGACCAGAGTTGGTGCGAGCTGGCGGCCGCCGAGTTCCAGAAGGCCACCGGTGTGCGCGTGCTGCAAAGCCGCAAACCCACCGGAGAGGCCCTGGCGCAGTTGCGTGCCGAGGCTGCGAATCCGAAAACCGACCTGTGGTGGGGCGGCACGGGTGACCCCTTCCTGCAGGCCGCCGAGGCCGGACTGCTGCAGCCCTACCGCCCCTCGTACATCAACGACCTGCACGCCTGGAGCGTGCGGCAGTACGCCATGTCGCAGAACATGGTGGGGGGCTTCTACACCAGCGCCATCGGCTTTGGCTGGAACACCGAGCTGCTGAAGAAGAAGAAACTGCCTGAACCCAAGTGCTGGGCTGACATGATCAAGCCCATCTACAAGGGCGAGATCGAGATCTCGCACCCGGCCTCCAGCGGCACGGCGTACACCATCCTGGCGGGACTGGTGCAGCTCATGGGCGAGAACCAGGCTTTCGACTATATGAAGGCACTGCACAAGAACGTGACGCAGTACACCCGCAGCGGTACCGCGCAGGCGCCCAACGTGGCCAAGGGCGAAGTGGCCATCGGCATCAGCTTCATCTTCGGCTTCGATGGCTGGCGGCACAACAAGTACCCGGTGGCCACCTCGGCACCTTGCGAAGGCACCAGCTACGAGATCGGCGGCATTGCATTGATCAAGGGAGCGCGCAATGCCGAGGGTGCACGGCGCTACTACGACTGGCTCATGAGCCCCGAAGGCCAGGCCATCGGCGCCAAGGCCAACAGCCTGCAGTCACCGGCCAACAGAACCTTCAAGCCCGACCCGCGCATCCCCAGCATGGACAGCGTGCGCCTGATCAAGTATGACTTCGAGAAATACGGCTCGTCGGCCGAGCGCAAGCGGCTGCTGGAGCGCTGGCAGAAGGAAGTGGAGTCCCTGCCCAGGTGAGGCTGGATCTATGAGCCTGAGAGCAGGACCTGATTCCAGCGCCCTTCACGGGGTCACCGGTTCGGGACCAGCCTAGACCCGGCCCCTGCTGGGTTATCCCCCCAGGAGTATCGTGAAGCCTGTCGATGCATCGAGACCGGGCATGAACCAAGACTCCAAACGGCTGGACCTGCGCTTCAATCTCATCCTCGGGGCCATGTTCCTCGTGGTGACCGTGGCGGGGTATTTCGGCTTTTCGCAGATCCGGCGCGAACTGCTCGATGAACAGTTGACCATCAGCGCGGCCAAGACCGAGGCCTTGGCGCGCCGCGTGGACCAATGGCTGCTCACCCGCAAGACCGAGGTCTCGACCCTGGCCAACACACCCGTCATCCGCTCGATGGACTGGGCGCAGGCCGGGCCCTTCCTGAAGGCCAAGCACGAGCAGATGCCGTGGTTCTACATCTTTGCCCACATCAACCCTGACGGCACCTACTACAACTCCAAGGTCGACTTCGCCAAGGGTCAGAACCTGAGCGACCGTGCGCACTTCAAGGCCGCCATCCAAGGGCGCGTCTACGCCTCCGACCCCGTCAACTCGCGCACGCTGAATGCCGACATCGTCGCCGTCACCAGCCCCATCTTCCGCACCGATGCCAAGGATTCGGACATCGTCGGCGTTTTTGGCGGAATGATCGACACCTCCACCATCGTGCAGGAGCTGTCCAAGTTCTCCAACGGCCCCAACAGCTACGCCTTCGCCATCAACTCCAGCGGCGTGGCCATCGCCCACCCCGACCCCCAGCGTCGCGGCAACATCAACACCAAGGCGCTGGACCTGACCAAGGACACCGACGCCGGATTGAAATCGGTGGCGCAACGCATGCTGCAGGGCGGCGCGGGCTGGATGCGGGCCACGGTGGACGGGCGGGAGGTCTACGCGCACTTCACGCCCATCAACGAGGCCAAGTGGTTCATGGCCACCGTCACCGAGGCCGATGTCATCCAGCGCAACCTGCGTGTGGTGGACCTGCTCGGCTTCTTTGCCCTGCTCCTGCTGTCAGGCGGCATGTGGCTGGTGGCGCGCTTCCGCAGGCTGGAGTCCGAGGCCGTGCGCCAGCAGCGCGAGGTGGTTGAGGAAAAGAGCCGTGCCAAGAGCGTGTTCCTGGCCAACATGAGCCATGAGCTGCGCACGCCACTCAACGGCATCCTGGGTTACAGCCAGATCCTGCTGCAGCGCCCGGACACCGATGAGAGCGCGCGACGCCAGTTGCAAAGCATCCAGTCCTCCGGCGAGCACCTGTTGGGCATGATCAACCGCGTGCTGGACCTCTCCAAGATCGAGGCCGGCCGTATCGAACTCGAGACCCGGCCCGTGGACCTGCCCAGCCTCATGCAGGACCTGGTGCGGCTGTTCGAGATCGAGAAGTCCAAGTACGGCGCCTCGCTGAGGTGGATCATCGCGCCCGACCTCGCCCGCGTGGGGGTGGTCGACCCCGACAAGCTGCGCCAGATCATCACCAACATCGTGATCAACGCCTTCAAGTACGGTGATGGCTCGGAGGTGCGATTCGAGGTGTCGCAAGAGGCTGCGGGCCCCCGCCCGACGCTGCAGGTGGTGGTGAGCGACGGCGGACGGGGCATGACACCGGAGCAGGTCCAGCGGGCCTTCGTGCCGTTCGAGCAGGTGAACAAGGGCTCTGAAGGCGCGGGCCTGGGCTTGTCCATCGTCCACGAACTGGTGGCCCTCATGGGCGGCACAGTGACCATCGACAGCGAGGCTGGCCGCGGCACCACCGTGCGCGTCAGCGTGCCCTTCGACACCGCGCCGGGCGACCTGGTGCAGACCCTGGCCGCCGGCCGCGGCCTGCCCGTGGGCGTGCGCCAGGGCAGCCGGCGTATCCTGGTGGTGGACGACAACTCCACCAATGTCAACTACCTGCGGGATCTGCTGCGGATGGCCGGCTTCGAGGCCGAGGGTTTCGGCAGCGCCGACGCCGCGCTGGCCCGGCACACCGAGAAACCCGGCGAGCTCATGATCACCGATCTCGTCATGCCCGGTCGCGACGGCTTCGATCTCATCCGGGCCATCCGCAGCGGCTCGGTGCGGCCTGACACGCCCATCATCGTGGCCTCGGCCAGCGCCTTCCCGGGCGACCAGGTCCGCAGCATGGCCGTCGGGGCCAGCGCCTTCCTGCCCAAGCCGGTGGATGGTGTGGCCTTGCTGCAGAAGATCGCCACCTTGCTGCAGGTCGACTACCTCTACCGCGACGACCCTCAGGCACCATCGGCCGCACCGGAAGCCGGGGGGCAGTCTCCGGATGCCGCCGCCGGCCAGCGGCTGCGTGAAGCCGATGCCCAGGCCCTGATCACACGCCTGCGAGAGGCGGCCGAGATCGGCCAGCTCATGCGGGTGCAAAGCCTCATCGACGAGACGGCCGACGCCGAACTCGCGCGCGCACTGCACTTGTGGCTGGACCCGGCCCTGCGCGAGCAGGATGCAGATCTCCTGCTGCAGACCCTGGACCGCGTGGAGGCCACGGCTTCGTGACCGTGCCGGCGTCCCCCGTCCCCGTCCTGGACGGCACGACGCGCGTCCTGGTGCTGGACGAGCTGGCGGAGAACCTGCGCCTGATGGGGGAGTTGCTGACACGCCCCGCAGTGGACGTGTCGTTTGCCAAGACCGGCGCGCAATCCTTGCGCATGGCCTCGCGTGCAGCCTTCCAGCTGGCCTTGATCGATCTGAACCTGCCCGACATGGACGGCTTCGAGGTCGCGCGCCAGATCCGCGAGATCCAGCCCGGGTGCGAGCTGATCTACAGCTCCTCTTTCAACGACAAGCCACGGCGTGACCGCGCCTTTGCCGAGGGCGCGATCGACTTCATCGAAAAGCCCTTCGAGGTCGGCGCCACCCGCCAGCGCCTGGCCACCCACCTCGAGCGGCTGGCCTTGCGCGCACGCCTGGCTGACGAGAAGGACAAGCTCTCGACCATGGTGGCGAGCATGCCCGACGCGGTGGTGTCGGTGGACGGGCAGCGGCGCATCGTGATGTGGAACGCCGCGGCCGAACGCATCTTCGGTGTGCCCGCGGGCGAGGCCGTGGGGCAGGACTTCGAGCGCTTCGTGCCGCAGAGCCTGCAGGACGCAGCCGTCGCCGGCCAGGGCAGTGCACCTTGCGAACTGCACAACGCCCACACCGATGGCGCACCCGTGCACCTGGAACTCAGCCTCTCGCGCTGGGCGCGCGGCAGCGAGGCCTTCACGACCTTCATCGTGCGCGACGTGACCGAGCACGTGAGGCTTTTGCGTGAAATCGAGCAGGCCAGGGAGGCGGCCGAACAGGCCAATCAGGCCAAGAGCCGCTTTCTCGCCAACATGAGCCATGAGATCCGCACGCCAATGAACGCCGTCATTGGCCTGACCCACCTCGCCCTGCCGCACGTGGGCCCGGGGCGGGGGCGCGAGTACCTGGGCAAGATCCAGCAGTCGGCCCACCACCTGCTGGGCATCATCAACGACATCCTGGACTTCTC
>CAYSOD010000167.1:2664-8026 GCA_964432385.1 uncultured Rubrivivax sp. | reverse complement strand
CAGCAGCATACCCGCCACCTCGCGGGCCGACAGCAGCCCGGCCAGCAGGGCGGTGGTGATGCCGAAGGTGACGATGATCCCCAGCCAGGACAGCAGGTAGACGGCAAAGGCGGCGCGGCTGCGCCAGACGGCCAAGGTGCTGGAAAACAGGGCCTGCGCCGGACCTTGTCCGCCCCAGTGCACGAGGGCCGGCGCATGCCAAAACGGCACGGACAGCAGCGCAATCAGCCCAAAGCGGCACACCACGCCCCAGAAAAGTTGACCGTCGCGCAGCAGGCGTTCCACTTCCGTGGCCTGGTTGCCTTGTGCGAGCAGGCGCTGCAACTTCTCGAACTTGCCGCCATCCACGGCGTCACTGAGCAGCATCACCAGCAAGGTGGAGGCGCCATAGGCCACGCACAACACCAACTGGCGGGCACGCCGTTTGGCGTCACCTGTCAGCGGGGAGAGGAAGTGCCCCGGATGAATGGGTTTGCCGGCCAGGGCGGCCTCGCTGGCGACCATGAAGCCCAGCGACAGCAGCGGCAGCGCGGCAACCACGATCAAGGGGCCCACCCAGGGCAGAAGGGACATCAGCAGTGCGAGCAGCAAGAAGGCCATCAGCAGCACGCTGAAGGCCAACGGGTGTTTGCCGAACAAGCGAAAGCCATCCCGCATCCATCGGGCTCCCTGCGCGGCGGGGACGGGTTTGAGCAGCAGTGCCATCGGGTTTTACAAAGGGGGGTGCCAAGGATTGTCGATCCGGTCGCGCAACACGCGCTCGAAGTGGGTCGGATCCTTGGGTTGCAGCAAGGCGGCGTCACGCGGCAGGAACCAGTCCCACAGGCGCGACAGCCAGAACCGGAAGGCAGCGGCCCGCAACAGAGCGGGCAGCAGGCGCAGTTCCACGGGCGTGAGCAAACGCTCGCCTTGATAGGCCGCCAGGAAAGGCACCGCCAGCTCCTCCACCAGACGTCCGCTGCTGTGGTCGATGCACCAATCGTTCAGGCACACCGCCACATCGAACAGCAAGGCGTCGGTGCCCGCGAAGTAGAAGTCGAAGAACCCGCAGAGACGGTCTTCGCCAGCGGTCTCGTCGAACATCACGTTGTCGCGGAACAGGTCGGCGTGGACGGGCCCCTGGGGCAGGCTAGCGCCCGCGGGCGAGGCTGCCAGATGGCGCTGGTATTCGAGCTCGGACTGCAGCAATTGCGCCGTGGCCGCCGGCACGTGAGGCAGCACCACCGGGACGGTGGCTTCCCACCAGGACAGCCCGCGCAGATGGGGTTGGTGCATCGGGAAGTCGGCACCGGCGCGGTGCATGCGGGCCAGCATGGCGCCGACCTGCTCGGCGTGCAGGGCGCCGGGCGCCAGCCGGTGGCCGCCGGGCAGGCGGGTCACCACGGCGGCCGGTTTGCCCGACAGCGTGTGTACCAGAGCCCCTTGCGCATCGGCCTGCGGCGCCGGCACCGGGATGCCGCGGTGCGCGAGATGGCGCATGAGCTCCAGGTAGTAGGGCAGTTGCTCAAGCGGCAGCCGCTCAAACAGCGTCAACACCCACTGGCCTTGCGCGGTGGTGGCGTAGTAGTTGGTGTTCTCGATCCCGGAGCGTATGCCCCGCAGGTCGGTCAGCGGGCCCAGGCCCAGGCGGCGCAGCAGGGTGTCGGCGTCAGAGGTGGTCACCTCCGTGTAGACGGCCATCAGCAGGGCCCCCGTCGGGCGGACCCATGTGGGCGCAGCATCGTCTCTTTCATTCACTGAATTCTAGGCGGGGGTCCGTCAGGTGGCTTGCCCGCGGTCAGGCCCTTGGGCCGCTCCACAATGTCTGCGATGCAACGCGCCAGTTGTTGCCTGCGATGAAAGAGACCCGAGGCTTCGATGAGTGAACACACGCTGCTGTTGGTGGACGGATCCAGCTATCTCTACCGCGCCTACCACGCCATGCCGGACCTGCGCGCGCCCGACGGCTTTCCCACCGGGGCCGTGCACGGCATGGTGGCCATGATGAAGCGCTTGCGTGAGCAGGTGCCATCGGCCCACGCGGCCTGCGTCTTTGACGCCAAGGGCGACACCTTCCGCAACGCGTGGTATGCCGAGTACAAGGCCCACCGGCCACCCATGCCCGAAGCGCTGGCTCAGCAGATCGCGCCCATCCACGAGGTGGTGCGTCTGCTCGGCTGGCCCGTGCTGGAAGTGCCCGGTATTGAGGCGGACGACGCCATCGGCACGCTGGCGCGCGTGGGCGCAGCCAGCGGTCACCGAGTGGTGATCTCCACGGGCGACAAGGACATGGCGCAACTGGTGACGCCCCAGGTCACGCTGATCAACACCATGAGCAACGAGACCCTCGATGAGGCCGCAGTCCTGGCGAAGTTTGGCGTGCCGCCCAACCGCATCGTGGACTACCTGTCGCTCATAGGTGATGCGGTGGACAACGTACCGGGGGTGGACAAGGTGGGCCCCAAGACGGCGGCCAAGTGGCTCGCGGACTTTGGCTCGCTGGACGGCGTCATCGAGGCAGCAGCTTCCATCAAAGGCGTGGCGGGCGACAACCTGCGCCGGGCCCTGGACTGGCTGCCTCAGGCGCGGCGCCTGGTCACGGTGGTGACGGATTGCGATTTGGCCGGTCATGTGCCCGGCTGGCCGGCGCTGGACGGCCTGGCGCTCCAAGAAGTCAACCGCCAGGGGCTGCTCGACTTCTTTGCTCGCTACGGGTTCAGGACCTGGCGGCGGGAACTGGAGGAGGGCACCGGTCTGCAAGTCTCGGCCGCGGTGGCGGGGTCGGCCGGCTCGCCCGGCTCGGCGGCCCCGGTGGACCACGGCTTGCCGAGGCCGGCGGCGGACAGTCCTGGTGAAGCCGCTGCGGCTGCGGCGCGTGCGCTGCCCATCGCCCGGGAGTACGAGACCGTGCTGACGCGCGAGCGCCTGGACCACTGGCTGGCCGCCGTTCGTGCAGCCCCCCTGGTGGCCGTGGACACCGAGACCGATTCGCTGGATGGCATGCGTGCCCGCATCGTGGGCATCAGCCTGGCGGTGGAGCCGGGCCGGGCGGCCTACATCCCGCTCGCCCATGACGGCCCGGGCGCCCCGGCGCAACTGCCGCTGGACGAGGTGCTGGCCCAGCTCAAGCCCTGGCTGGAGGACGAGGCTGCGGCCAAGGTGGGCCAGCATGTCAAGTACGACACCCACGTGTTCGCCAACCACGGCATCGCCCTGCGAGGTGTCAAGCACGACACCATGCTGCAGAGCTATGTGCTGGAGGCGCACAAGCCCCACAGCCTGGAGAGCTTGGCCGAGCGTCACTTGGGCCGGCGCGGCCTCAGTTACGAGGAGTTGTGCGGCAAGGGGGCCCACCAGATCCCGTTCGCACAGGTGGATGTGGAGCGGGCCACGCAGTACTCGGGCGAGGACAGCGAGATGACGCTGCATGTCCACCAGGTGCTGTGGCCGCAATTGGAGGCCTCGCCGCGCCAGTGCGAGGTCTACGAGCGCATCGAGATGCCGGCCAGCGCCGTGCTGGGGCGCATCGAGCGCCACGGCGTGCTGATCGACAGCGAGCTGCTGGCGCGGCAGAGTCGGGATCTGGCCGAGCGCATGCTGGCCATGGAGCAGGAGGCCTACGAGCTGGCCGGTCAGCCCTTCAACATGGGCTCACCCAAGCAGATTGGTGAGATCCTTTTTGGCAGGCTGGGCTTGCCGGTGAAGAAGAAGACGGCCACGGGAGCGCCCAGCACCGATGAGGAGGTGTTGCAGGAGCTGGCGGCCGACTACCCGCTGCCCGCGCGCATCCTGGAGCACCGCAGCCTGTCCAAGCTCAAGGGCACCTACACCGATAAGCTGCCGCAGATGGTCAACGCCGCCACCGGCCGAGTGCACACCCACTACGCGCAGGCGGTGGCGGTGACGGGCCGGCTGTCCAGCAACGAGCCCAACCTGCAAAACATCCCCATTCGCACGGCCGAGGGCCGGCGCGTGCGCGAGGCCTTCATCGCGCCGCCGGGCTGGCGCATCGTCAGCGCCGATTACTCGCAGATCGAGCTGCGCATCATGGCCCACATCAGCGGCGACCCGGGCATGACGCGCGCCTTCGCCGAGGGGCAGGACATCCACCGCGCCACGGCGAGCGAGGTCTTTGGCGTGCAGCCTCCCGAAGTCAGCAGCGAGCAGCGCCGCTACGCCAAGACCATCAACTTCGGCCTGATCTACGGCATGGGTGCCTTCGGCCTGGCGCAGAGCCTGGGCATCGAGCAGAAGGCCGCGCGGGACTACATCGACCGCTACTTCGCCCGTTTCGCCGGCGTGAGACGCTACATGGAGGAGACCAAGGCGCGCGCGGCCGAGCTCGGCTACGTGGAGACCGTCTTTGGCCGGCGCCTGTACCTGCCCGAGATCCGTGGGGGCAACGGTCCGCGCCGTTCGGGCGCCGAGCGCCAGGCCATCAACGCGCCCATGCAGGGCACAGCGGCGGACCTCATCAAGCTGGCCATGATCGCGGTGCAGGACGCGCTGGACCGCCAAGGCCGGGCCTGCCGCATGATCATGCAGGTGCATGACGAACTGGTGCTGGAGGTGCCCGAAGCCGAGCTGGACTGGGCTCGTGCCGAGGTGCCGCGCCTGATGGCGGGTGTGGCCCGCTTGAACGTGCCGCTGCTGGCTGAGGTGGGCGTCGGCCTGAATTGGGAAGAGGCCCATTGAGGCGCCTTGAGGCGTCCCGAACCGTCGGCCCGTTCGGTGGGGTTGCAGCCCGCCCAGCCCAGCGTTCTCCCTCAAGTCCAGTCGGTGGCTGCAAGTGCCTAGACTCGTGACTTCCATTTTTTGCTTTCCACCAGGAGCGCTGCACCATGGTTCGTGATGATTTCGACCTTCTCGTGCCTTCGAACGGCTTGAGCCGACGGGGCTTCGGCCGTACCGCAGTGGGTGCAGGCTTTGCCGCTGCCGTGCTGCCCGTGATGGCGCAGACCACGATCAAGACCGACTCCAACGGCCTGCTGGCAGGTGAAGTGGACATCCCGGTGGGCAGCTTCAAGATGCCGGCCTATCGGGCGGCACCGGCCGGCAAGACCCGGGCGCCGGTCATCTTCGTCATCAGCGAGATCTTCGGCGTGCACGAGCACATCGCCGACATCGCCCGCCGGTTTGCCAAGCTGGGTTACTTTGCCATTGCGCCCGAGTTGTTCGTGCGCCAGGGAGATGCCCAGTCCTACGGCGAGATCGCCAAGCTGCAGGCGGAAGTGATCTCCAAGGTGCCGGACGCCCAGGTGATGGGTGATCTGGACGCTTGCGCAGCCTGGGCCACCACCCAGGGCGCCGACACCGCCAAGCTGGGGGTCACGGGCTTCTGGTCGGAGCCAAGGTCCGCCTGTGTTAGGGTGGGTGGCCCTCA
>CAYSOD010000167.1:0-2654 GCA_964432385.1 uncultured Rubrivivax sp. | reverse complement strand
CCAAGCTGGGGGTCACGGGCTTCTGCTGGGGCGGGCGCATCACCTGGCTGTATGCGGCGCACAACCCTGGCGTGAAGGCCGGCGTGGCCTGGTACGGCCGCCTGGTGGGCAACGCCAGCCCCCTGACGCCGCGCCACCCGGTGGATGTCGCTGGCGAGCTCAAGGCGCCCATCCTCGGCCTGTACGGCGCCGCCGACACGGGCATCCCCCTGGACACGGTTGAAAGAATGAAGACCGCCCTGGCCGCAGGCAGCCCGGCGGCGCGCGCCAGCGAGTTCCAGGTCTATCCTGAGGCTCCCCACGCCTTCCACGCCGATTACCGCCCCTCCTACCGCAAACCGGCAGCCGAGGACGGTTGGCAGCGCTGCTTGGGCTGGATGCGCAAGCACGGCGTGGCCTGAGCGGGCCCTCGTTCTCTTGTTCGTACAGGGCCGGGCGGCTGGGCCCCGAGAGCCGCGCAGCCCGGCCTTGGGCGCGAGGGCGCCCGGGAAGGTGTTGACAGGGTCTGTATGCTTCATGCATGACCTTGCTCTACATCCTCATCGCCACCCTGGCCGGTGGTGTTCTCTCCGTCGTGGTGGCGGCCTCCCTGACGGTTGCGCTCCTGGGCCGGGTGGTTCAGGGGTTGGTGAGCCTGTCGGCGGGGGTGCTGCTGGGCACGTCCTTGCTGCACGTCCTGCCCGAGGCCTTCGAAAGCAAGACGGCTGATGCGCACGACCTCTTCCTCACGCTGCTGATCGGCCTGCTGTCATTCTGGTTGCTGGAAAAGGCCGAGCTTTACCGCCACGGCCACCACCACGAGGGTGACGGGCACCACCACCATCACGAGTTCGACGCGCACCAGGCCGGCAAGGGCGGCTTCAGCATCTTGCTGGGTGACAGCATCCACAACTTCTGCGACGGCATCATCATTGCCGCGGCCTTCTTGGCCGACACCCAGCTTGGCATCGTGACGGCGCTGGCGGTTGTGGCCCACGAGATTCCGCAGGAGGCGGGCGACTACATCGTGCTGCTGAATGCGGGCTTCTCCCGCCGCAAAGCCCTGCTGTACAACGCCCTGTCAGGCTTGGCGGCCGTGCTCGGCGGCGTGGTGGGCTACTTTGTGGTGGGTCCCTGGGAAGACCTGTTTCCCTACCTGCTGGTGGTGGCGTCGAGCAGTTTCATCTACGTGGCCGTGGCCGACTTGCTGCCCCAACTGCAGCAACGCCTGTCCTGGCGGCAGGTGCTCGTGCAGGTGGCTTGGCTGGCTGCGGGGTTGAGCTTGGTGACTTTGGCCACGGGTGCCATGCACACCCACTGAGCGGCCCGTCGCCAGCGCGCTGGGGTCTTCAGCGGATCACCAGCACGGGCAAGGTGCTGTGCGTCAGCACCTTTTGCGTTTCGCTGCCCATCAGCAAGGCTCCCACGCCGCGGCGGCCGTGCGAGGCCATCACGATGAGGTCGCAGCCCCGGCTCTTGGCGTGGTCCAGGATGGCTTCCCAGGGGTGCAGGGCCTCCACCGTCGCGCCTTCGGCCTGCACGCCCAGGGCGCGGGCGGCGTCCTGGGCGGCACTGAGTCGCGACTGGGCGGCCCGCTCCTGCGCGTCGTAGAACTCTTGCGGGGGCGTGGGCTGGATCTCTGACAGGGCACTGTAGGGAAACGGCTCCTTGACGCTGAGGGCCCCGAGCTTGGCGCCCGTCAGCTTGGCCAGGCGGGCGGCGGTTTGCACCGCGCGGTTGGACATCTCCGATCCATCGGTCGGGACAAGAATCTGCTGGAACATCGGCCGTCTCCGCTTCACCCGGCGGACAGCGGGTGCTCAGAAGCAGTCTGATCCTTTCGGTGGCGCTGGCCTTGAGGCCCGTCAAGAGCCCGCGTTCTTACACTGCTATTCCAGCCCCCGCGGGCTGCATCCGCGCCGACGCCTGTCGGCGCACGCCACCCCCCGGGGGGCCTCACACCCCGTCAGGTGTCACTGGGCCCGGCCACGGCTGCAGGGGCCTTGGACCGCACCCGCGCCGCGGTGATGCCAGCACCGACGATCAGCGCCATGCCCAGCAGCGTGCTGGCCCCGATCGGGTCGTCGAACACCCACACGCCCAACACAACCGAGAACGCGATGCCCAGGTATTGCAGCGCCGCATTGACCAGTGGGTGGCCGATGGACCAGGCCCGGGTCATGAGCAGCTGGGCGGTGGTGGCCAGCACCCCCACGGCCGCCACCAAGGCCACACCGCGTGGCGTATGGGCGGCCGGCCCGCCCTGCAGCACCATGAGCACTCCGCCCAGCACGATGCCGCCCACCGAGAAGTAGAAGACGATGCGGTCTTCCGGTTCACCCGCCCGCCCGAGGGCGGCCACGTGCAGGTAGGCCAGGGCGGCCACCATGCCCGACAACAGGCCGGCCAGCCCGAACCAGACCTGCTGCTGGTCGATCGTGGGTCGCAGCACCAGAGCCACGCCCGCAAAGCCGGTGATCACCGTGAGCACCAGGCCGGCGCTGGCGTGCCCATCGTCGCGCGCGAACAGCAAGCTGCCTCCGACCACGAATACCGCCAGCCACACCGATGACATGGAGTTCAGCGTCATCGCGGTGCCCAGGGGCAGGCCCGTCAGGGAGTAGAACCACAGGCCCAGGCCCGTCACCCCCAGCACCGCGCGCCAGAAGTGCATC
>CAYSOD010000166.1:0-8029 GCA_964432385.1 uncultured Rubrivivax sp. | reverse complement strand
ATCTTCGCCCTGGTACTCGGGGTCGATGTAGTTGGGGGGCAGGGCGCGGATCGGGTCAGCCATGGTTCACCCTCTCGGCAGCGGGCAGGGCCAGGCAGCGCGCCAGGTAGCGGCGGCGCAGCAGCAGCTGCAGCGCCAACAGCTGCGCAAGGCGCAGCCCAGACAGGTCAGGCAGATCAGACATCGGTGGATGGCGACGGAAACAGTTGAACCTCAGTGGCCCAGCCCCAGGCCGCGCGCAGCAGCTGCTGGCGCTCGATGGCAAGGTCAAGCGTGGGCGACACCCACGCCAGCGTGTGGTCATCGGACAGGGCCAGCACCGGCGGGACGGGATCCCCAGGGCGGCAGTCACCGTGCGGGGCGGTGATCCACCGTGTGCCGCGGCGAAGTGCGTAGGTTTTCATAGTCCAAGGCGTGCAATGTGCCGGCGCACAGCACAGGTGCCGAGCGGGCGACCCGTGCGAGTCAGAATCCCCACCTCGGCCAGCTCCCGTGCAATCTGCCGCAGTGGGCGCCGTTCGGCGGCCATGGGCACCAGTAGATCCCGCAAGTCTTCAGACTTCACCCGGCCTGGCTGCTCCAGCCGGCTGGGGGCATCGGCGGGATGCCACGCAGCGCACAGGCGGGCGAAGCCGGGCCCCTCCTGAGCGGCCTCGGGAAACTCCAAGCTACAGCGACCATCGGCCCAGTGACGGCAGCTCACACAGGCGACATTCAGCCGCCAGCGCATCAGATGGGGCAACACCTTCCTGTGACTTATCCCATAACGAACATTGCTCACGGCCTGAGGCGAAATACCCACCTTCCTTCCTACCTCATAATTGCTCTCTGAAGAGAGCAAGATTGTGCGCACGTGGTCTTCAGTAAGCATGATTTTCCTTGCAGTGGTGATGGCGAGCGTTGAACTCATCAGCGCGCCTGACAAATTCGGCGAGCGGTAGCGGCAGGCTGAGCAGCTGCCAGTCATGACATGCCTGGCAGCGGAACGCCTGGGCCTTCAGATCCAGGATGCAGTGCTCGGTCATGCGTCGCCTCCGAGGGCATCGAACTGGGCCAGCACGGACGGATCCGCGAAGCCGGCCAGGCGATCGGCTGCCGCCAGCTCACGCCAGTAGCGGGCCCGGTCGCCCTCGTGGGCGGCGAGGTGAGCGCGGGCGGTGGCGCAACGGGCGAGGTGAGCGAGCATGAGTGAGTGGGTGGTGGTGGTGGTGCCGGGATGGGACGTGATCATGCGTGTCATGGCTCTCAGAACGGCGGATCGTCGTTCTGGGCCGGCCACTGCGGCCTGGGTGCCGTGGCAGGCGCTGCCACATGCGCAGGCGCTGGCCGCGGCACCGGTGCTGCCACGGGTGCAGGCGCCGCCTCAGCAGGCACTGGTGCCGGCGGACGGGGGATCGTTTCGCCCCATTTCTCGAGGTTCTCCGCCGTGAACCGCTCCGCCAGCGCAATCTCGCCCTGGCGGTTGGTGTACATCTCAGGCGCCTCCACGCGCCCGACCATGAACACCGCATCACCTTTCTGCACGTAGTTACCTACATATTCGGCAGGCTTGCCCCAGATGGCTACCTTCACCCAGCGGGCCGGTGGCGCAACGCCATTGCGCTTGTTCTGGCGCACGGCGACCGTGAAGTTGGCCACTATCTTGCCGTCGTCCAAATACTTCAGTTCGGGATCTCTCCCGACGTTCCCTGTGAGCTGTCCGTAGAAGGCCATGATGCAAGTTCCTCAAATGAATGGATTTGATCTACCGGATACAACACCCGGTTAGATAGTCGGATGAACCGCGGGCCCTGGCCGCGGTAGCGCCAGTTTGCCAGCGTGCCGGTTGACAGGCCCCATCGCTGAGCGAGCTGATGCGGTGTCAGGTACCGCGGCTCAAAACGGATCATCCCCAGCCGGTTCCGGGTTGGACTGCTGCAGCTCGATGGCTGCCGCTGGTGCCGGATCCGGCGCTGCGGCCGCGGCGATCTGGCGGTTCAGGTCTGCCACCACGTCCACCGGTTCCAGCTGGGCAGCTTCGGCGACCGTCACCGCCTGCACCGGCCCGCCGTCGGACTCGTTGTCGTGCTGCAGCACCTGGTCCAGGTCGGTGCTGGAGGGCAGGTATTTGGCGAGCCGGCGAATCACGGTTTTCCGCGCCATCTCATCCCACCATGTATTCCATGGCGAGTCGGGCTTGCTGGCCCTGCTGACGGCGCGCGCCTTCTCCACCTGGGCCACGCTCATCACCTCACGATATGCACCACCATCGGTCGTCCGGGCGATGGCGTAGACCGCGACCGGCTTGCCGCGGTCACCGGTGATCAACGGCTTGTGCAGGATGCGCTCGTTGTCACCGAGCTCGTAGTCGAACTGATCGCGCTCGTAGACCACGTGCGCGCTGATGCTGCTGATCACACCGCTCTGGCGCGCCTTCTTTAGCAGCCCCGCCACCATCGGCATGTACTGGGCTTTGCCCTTGAAAATCACCAGGGCAGCCTCGCGACCATCGGGCAGCAGGCCATCCTGGGCCGCCTTCATGCAGGCCCCCAGCAGGCTGCGGCGATCGGTGCGCAGCAGGTCCGGCTGCATGCTCACGGCCGTGATGGCGGTGCGCACGAACCGGTCGGTCGGGATCTGCGGCGGCAGCACCGCCTCGAACTCGGTGGCCATCCGCTGCAGGTCCTGGCGGACCTGGATGGCGAGCTGGGCATTGGGGTCGTTCATGGCAGGGGCCTACGGATGATGGGGAGTTGCGGGCCACGCTGAACGCGGCGGGGCATGGCCAGCGGCTCAGGCGGGATGGCGATGGTGTCGCGGTAGACGATGATCCGCGGTGTCTGCGGGGCCCGGCGACGGCGCAGCCGGTCCTGGAGTAGGCAGGCCGCGTAGCCGGCCAGGAACGCTGCGCACGAGGGCAGCACCTGGGCGAGGGCTTGGGATGTGGTCATGGGTCAGATGGTGATGGGTTGGGGTGGGTCAGTCGCGGCACCAGGCCGGCAGTTCGATCGGCTCCTGCACCAGGTCGCCGTACCCGGGCCAGCGGTCTTCGGCCCAGCACTCGGCCAGCAGCGCCATGGCCGCCTCAATCCGGCGCTGGCCCGCGGCGATCATGGCCCCGCTGGCGGGGTAGACCGCCACCGCGAACGGCCTGGTGTTCTCCACGGCGATAGTGATGAACTGCTCAGCCTGCAGCGCGTCCTGGTTCCAAGCCGCCTGCACGTGGTAGTCCAGGTTGGCGATCGACTTGGCAAACTCCCCCCGGCTGGCGTCACGGGTGGTTTTGACGTCGACCACGATCCGCCGGTCCTCGCTGTGCCAGTCCGGCCTGGTCTTGCACGCCAGCCCCGTGGATGGGTCGGTCCAGGTGTAGCTGGCCTCCCGGCGCCCAGGCAGCTCCAGCAGGAATCGGGCCGCCGGGTGCCGCCGCACCGCATCGGCCATCCGGCGCACCTGGTCCGCGTCGTCGGGGGCGAGCACAATCTTGCCGGCGCTCTCGGCCTCGAAGGCCGCGGCCGCCTCCTTCCCCACCTTGGTGCGGCGATCAAAGGCATGCGGCGGCACCGCCACGGTCTGGCTCCACAGCTCGGGCTCCAGCACCGCCGTGTGGAGCGCAGTGCCCAGCAGCATGGCCGGCGTGGGCTCCCGCTTCTCGCGGTCTTCCGCCAGGAACTGGTCGAAGAAGTGCAGTGGCGACCTGGCCAGTACCTTCAGCCGGCTGGGGCTCACCGCCTCCAGCGCGTGATATGCCTCGTTTGTGAGGCCGGGATGATGGGTGAGCTCAGGCACTGGGCAGCTCCGTGTGCTGGTACCAGTTGCCGTCTACCTGGGGAGCCATCCACCACGCAGTGCCGTCAGTGGCGACGGCATCGACGATCTCGATGCCCCGCAACCTGGACCGGCGGATGGATAAAAATTGGCGCGGCCGCGGCTGCTCGGGCTGCGGTTCGGGCTGCGGGGTCATGGGTTGAATCGTGGACAGCCCGGACCCTATGACCATCACGCAGGGTCACGGGGAGCCACGCGGGATCATGTTGCATCCCGTAACAATCGCTCACCGCCGGCTGCCCGCTCCGGCAGCCTGGCCTCACTGCCGCCCCACTCCATGGCCGTTTCCCTCCGACCCTTCCAGGCAACCGCCGTCGCTGAAATCCGCGGCGCCTTCATGGCCGGCCATCGCCGCGTGCTCTTCGTGCTCCCCACCGGCGGCGGCAAGACCTACACCTTCGTCTACATCGCCGAGCAGGCCGCCATCCGCGGCAATCGGGTCTGCATCCTGGTGCACCGCCAGGAGCTGGTTGATCAGGCCTCCCGCTCCTTGCACGCGATCGGCTGCAACCACGGCATCCTCGCCGCCGGCTACCGCCAGGACCTCTCTCACACCGTGCAGGTGGCATCGGTCCAGACTCTCGCCAGGCGGCTGTACCAAATCCCCGCGGGCTTCTTCCAACTGCTCATCGTGGATGAGGCCCACCACGGCGTCGCAGGTACCTGGGCCAAGGTGCTGGCGCACCACCAGCGCGCTCACGTCCTAGGCGTCACCGCCACGCCCGAGCGGCTCGATGGACGCGGCCTCGCCCATGCCTTCGACACCCTCATCGAGGGGCCCGATGCCGCATGGCTCACGAGCGAGGGCTTCCTGGTGCCGGCTCGGGTCTTCGCGCCCCCAGGCCTGGACCTCTCCGGCATCAAGCGCTTCGACACCACCCAGGGCCGCCACGAGGCGGACGATCGCCTGAGGCAGGGCCAGGCCATGGGTGATGCGGTGAGCCACTACCGGCGCACCATCGAACCCGAGCACAACGGCACTGCCATTGCCTTCTGCTGCTCCGTCGACCATGCCGACGCCCTGGCCGAGGCTTTCCGCTCGCAGTCCATCCCCGCCGCACGTCTCGACGGCACCATGGACCGGGGCGAGCGCCGCCGCCTCATCGCCGACCTGGGGGCCGGCGTCCTGAAGGTGCTCACCAGCTGCGACATCATCAGCGAGGGCACCGACATTCCATCGGTCACCGGCGCGATCCTGCTCCGCCCCACCGACAGCCTGGGCCTGCACCTCCAGCAGGTGGGCCGCGTGCTCCGCCCCGCCCCGGGCAAGCGCCGCGCGATCGTCAACGACCACGTCGGTAACAGCCTCCGCCATGGTCTCCCCACCGATCCCCGCGAGTGGTCGCTGCAGGGCCGCACCAAGCGGAATCGCACCGCCAGCCAGGCCCTGCCGGTCAAGGTCTGCCCCAGCTGCTTCGCCACCATCCCCAGCGCCGATCAGGTCTGCCCCGTCTGCGGCCATGAGTTCCCAGCGCGCTCACCGCGCGAGCTCATGACCGTCGAGGGCAGCCTGCAGCTGTTCACCGTCGCTGAGCGCGAACGCCAGCGCAGGCAAGCCGCCGCACTGGAACGACGCCACCAGGTCGGCAAGGCCCGCACCCGCGAGGAGCTCGAAGCCATCCGCCTTGAGCGCGGCTACGCCCGAGGATGGACAGACCAAATCCTGAGGGCACGTGGCAGTAAACCGTTCGGATGAGCTGGCGATCCAGAACGCCATCCGCCTGGAGCACGGCGCCGGCCCCGCTCGCCTCTGGCGCAACAACACCGGCGCACTCAAGGACGCAGCCGGCCGCCTGGTGCGCTACGGCCTCTGCCCAGGCTCCAGCGACCTCATAGGCCTGCGCACTCGCATCATCACCGAGTCCGATCTGGGCCACCGCTTCGCCCAGTTCGTCGCCATCGAGGTGAAGGACCGCGGCCGCCTCACTCCTGAGCAGGAGCGCTTCATCACCATGGTGCAGGCCGCTGGTGGCCTGGCTGGCGTCGCCCGCTCACCCGAGGACGCCCGCGACATCCTCCGCCTGTAACGAACTGCAACAGCAGGCCCAGCCGCTGCACCCACCGCCCATAGCGTCAGCAGGCCCTGCTACCACACCGTGGCACTCACACCACAGGAGGCCCTGGCGCGCCTCCGACAGATTTACCGCGACGCGCACCACTGCGACGCCCCCAGTGACCAGCACGTGGTCGACTGGGCCAAGCGCCCCGAGCGCTGGGCCGAACACCAGATCCGCTTCCGCGGCTGGACGTTCTACGCCGCCGAGGCGACCGTCCGCTGCTGCCGCGTGTACCGTCGCCGGGCGGCTGCCGCGCTGCAGCAGCTACAGCAGCGCGGCCAGGACCCCTATGACCCGCTCCTGCCCGTCGCTGAGGTGGCGCACGACGAACAGGAGCACGGCGCATGATCACACCCCTCGCCTTCTCCGGTGCCGCCGCCTTCCGCGCCGGGCAGGACCACAAGCGGCTGCAGATCGAGGCCATCATCCGCGCCCGCATCGCCGAGCTCCAGGCCACGCCCGGCCCCATCCCCCGCCGCGGCATCGCCGAGCTCACCGTCCTGCTCAACCTCGTGCGTGAGTCCTGAGCATGACGGACCTTCTCCAGCAGCTTCAGGCACTGCCTGATGACTGGGCACTGGTCGCCGTCGGCGCCAACAAGCGCCCCTATCAGCCCAGCTGGCAGGACACGCCGCTCAGCAAGGCGCAGATCGCCGATGAGATCCGCGCTGGCCGTGCGCTGGCCGTTGGTGTCCTGGCTGGCCCCGCCTCCGGCGGGCTGCTGTTCGTCGACCACGACGGCATATCCGCCACCGAAATGCTGGAGCGCATCGGTGCGCCGCTCCGCGACCTGCCCAAGTCCCTGGCCGTCACCTCCGGCCGCGACGGTCGTTTCCAGATCATCTATCGCGTCCCATCCGAGTTCTGGCCCGCCATGAAGGGCCGCCACGTCATCAAGTCCGGCCGCACCGACTCCGAGGGCAAGGCCGAGCAGCTCGAGCTGCGCTGGGCCGGCCACCAGTCCGTGGTGCTCGGTGCACACCCAACCACCTCCGGCTACCGCTGGCTCAAGGGCCGCGCTCCAGGCCAGCAGGCGATCGCCGATGCGCCGCTGGTGCTGATCGAGCAACTGCTGGCCACGCCACAGCCCGAACCGTTGCCGCTCCTCGCCACAGCGGTCGCACCGATGCCGCCACCACCGCCGGGCGCCGTGCCGCTCCTGGACTTCATCACCCGCGACTCACGCACCCTGGTGGAGACCGGCGGCACCCCCGGATCCTGGAACGACGACCAGCTCCGCCTCGCCCTGGACCTCCGCGGCACCGAGGCCTGGCTGCTGGCCCAAGGTCAGCGCCCCGATCTCACCGCCTCCGGAGCCTTTGCGCTCCACATCGCCGCCGCTCGCAACCTGGCGTCGGACTTCGACGAGCGCAAGGCCTGGGTCCGGTTCAACGGTGCCGACGCACGCCAGCCCACCCCAGGAACCCCACTGGAGAAGCTCGCGCAGCGCCTGGCCTTCCACACCCGCGCCACCAGGCCGGCACTGCCGCCCAGCTCCCCCCGAACCCAGCCAGCTCCCCTCGATCCGCCCTCGGCTCCCTCCGATCCGACCGCACAGCCCTACGCACCCAGCTTCGCCAAGCCGCAGAAGCTTGAGGCCGGCGAACTGCTGGCCATGCTCCGCGCTCAGGCCCAGGTCGGGCGCGTCCGCTACAACACCTTTTCGCAGCTCATCGAGCTCAACGGTGCCGTCCTGGAGGGCGCTGAGCGCTTTTACCTCCGCCTGGCAGAGCAGGGCTTCAAGGTCGCCAAGGATCTGGCCCTCGACTGCCTGGTGCAGGTGGCGCACGAAAACCCTTACGACCCCGTGGCGCTCTACCTCGAGCACGTCGCAGCCACCGTCGAACCGGGCTATATCGACGGCCTGGCAACCGCCTACCTACGCCCGGAGGATGCCGCCGCCGGGCAGGTCACCCTCTACGACCACATGATCCGCTGCACCCTCATCGGTGCCGTTCGCCGTGTGTTCGAGCCTGGCTGCAAGCACGACACCGCCTGCGTGCTCATGGGCGATCAGGGCGCCCGGAAGTCCTCCTTCTGGTCCGTGCTCGGTGGCGCCTTCTTCTCCGATGCCCTCGGCGACTGCACCAGCAAGGACGACCTCATGGTGCTCCACCGCTCCTGGATCATGGAGTGGGCCGAGCTGGACGCCATCATGGGCCGCC